>JAJAYS010000205.1 GCA_026786065.1 Polaromonas sp. | reverse complement strand
GTCGGTGCCCTGCAACTGCACCGCAATGACGCCGGACTGGCGGCCTTGTTCGGAGATGGACAGGTCCTGCTGCAAACGCTGGATGACGCCCAGTCGGGAGTGACGCATCAGGTTGAAATAGGCACCCGGTTTGGCATTCAGGTCGGCCACCAGGATGCGGCCTTTGCTTTCGCCGGCGCCAAACTCGGCTGGCGTGCCGGTCTTGCCTTGCACCAGTGGCTGGCCGTCGGGGCCCTGCAGCTCGAAGCCGCCTTCGGTGGCCACCAGCAGCAGCGGTTCGCCCTCCAGTTCGGCGGGCACTTCGAGCAGGCCGATGCGAATCGACTCCTTGCCCGAGACATAACCGGCCATACCCAGAAAACCCGGGTTGGACAGCCCGGTGGCACGGCGCGCCAGCCAGCTTCCGACCAGAGGGATGGTTTTGGGGGCGGCAACCACGTACAACTGCAGGTCGTCCACCGACTTGCCGACCACCAGGCGCGAGCGCAGGATTTCCATTTCAGCGGTGGCGGGCGACTTGATGTCGAACAGGCTGGCCGCCTCGCCCAGGGCGCCGGCAGCGCCGGGCTTGCTGTCTTCGACCTGGATCAGCGAGTTGGCCTCATAGATCGGGGGGCTGAGCACGGCATAAGCACCGCCGAGCAGCAGCACCAGCGCAGTCACGCCGGCAATCAGCCAACGCGCGTCAAGCAGCACATCGAGCAGACTCAGCAGGTCGATTTCGTCGTCATCGTCGGGCGGCGACAGCTGGGGATGCAGCTTGGGTGACAGAAGATTCGGGAGTAGTGGGGCGTTCATTCGCTGCGTGTTTTTTTTGTGGAAAAGGGGCTCTATCAACCCAGTTTCCGGATGCGTAGCGCCCAGTCGGCCACGCCGCGGTCAATGTGGGCGTAAGCGGTTTCGAATGCTGCGCTGGGGTGACGGTATGGGTCGGCAATGTCGAACTTGCCCAGGCGAAAGACCTTGCCGCGCACCAGCGGATACCGCTGCTCGACTTCGGCTTTGTGGCCCTCTTCCATAACCAGAATGAGCTCGGCGGACTGGCACATCCAGCCGGCCAGTTGCTGGGCGCGGTGGCCCGACAGGTCGAGGCCACGCCCCGCCGCTACGTCAATGGACAGTGAATCCGCAGATTTGCCCACCAGCGCAGCCAGGCCGGCCGACCAGATGGTTTTTTCAGGGAATTGCTGCTTGAGCAAGGCTTCAGCGATGGGGCTGCGGCAGATGTTGCCAACGCATAAGGTCAGGATGTGTTTCATCGGGCAGATCGGGCGAAAGCCATCACCTCATGGCCTGGTCACGTCGCGCGTAACGTTGACGACCGACGCGCTGGGCAGGATCAAACTGATGACCCGGTTCCAGCGCACCAGCGGGGCCGGGTCCACGTAAACCACGTCGCGCGACTGAAGCTCGAAGCCCTCGGCCAGCGCGTAAGCTGCGGGCGCGCGTACGTCGAGGTGGTAGATCTCGGGCAGACCGTCGGGCTGGCTGCGCACCACGTAGATTTGGCGGGGGTCGCCCGAAAGCGGGTTGACGCCGCCGGCCTCGCCCAGCGCTTCGTTGAGCGTGAGGCGGCCGTTGCGCAGCGGTTGCGCCAGCGGGCGCGTGACCTCGCCCATCACATAGACCTTGGACTCGTCGCGGCTGAGCACCCGCACCAGGTCGCCACCGGCCAGCAGGATGCTGGAGGGGTTGATGCCCATTGCGGTGAGTTGCTGCAGGTTGATGGGGGTCGTGGTGCCGTTGCGTGAAATTGCCACGGTGGAACGGTCGGCCAGCACGGTGAAGCCGCCGGCCCGGCCGATGGCCTCGGGCAAGGTCATCGGGACATCATTGACCGCCTGGAGTCCCGGTGTGCGGACCTCGCCATCGACATACACCCGGCCAGCGCGGTAGGCCTGGATTCGGACAGTGACTTGAGGGTCTTTGAAGAATTTGGCCAGACGCGTGGTCAGCTGGTCGCGTACCTCGTATTCGTTAAGGCCGCCGACCTTCAGGTTGCCGACATAGGGAAACTGCACCAGGCCGTTCGGGCTGACGTTGTAACCGTTGCCGACCCCGGACAGGCTTCCGGCATCTGTCGCCAGGCCACCAGCCGGGACGATGTTGAGTTCGGGATGGTCCCAGACCACGATATTGAGTACATCGCCGGAGCCGATCAGGTAGGGCTTGGCCACACCAAACAGGCGCTTGACGTCCTGCCCGACATCGGTCGCCTGGGCGGCACGCTGCTGGCGAATGAGCTCGGGGGTGATGCTGCGCAGCGCACCGGGGGGCGGCGCATCGACGCCGGCACCCACCACGGGCAAGCCAGTGGTGGGCTGGGTGGAGGCGGAATACCGGCTGGCTTGCGAGCTGGAGCCGACCACGCCGTCTCCCATGAACAGGCCAGGAGCGAGGGCGCACCCGCTGAGCCATGCGGCGACCAGGGCCAAAACCGACCAGCGGGCGAAGGCGAGCTTGGGGGAGTGGCGTGAGGTTGAAAAAGTGGACATCAAAATTTAACAACTCGTCGAAATAACCGGCGCCGCGCAAGCTGCCGCAGTGTTTGATGCACCGAAGGCAAAAACCCTTTTGAAGGCTCCCAGCGATGCTTTCAATACTGCTGGGTTGACTCCATGTGACAGCACGGAGACAACACCACCCGCTGAGCGCGCCCGAAATGGGTGCTGAACAGCCCGGCCTGAAAAAGCACTTATCGGGGGAACGCGGGCGTCAACGCCACACGCAACCCCAAGGTGGTTTTTGAATTTTTTAAAATAGGGTTGGTACGCGGGAAAGCCTTGATGCTCAAGGCTGCAAACGGCTGCTGGCTCACACTCGGACTGTGCGTTGGCGACGTACCGGTCGCTCTTTGGACAACACAGTTCCTCCCCTTTTTCAGCCTCGCCAGAATTCAAAATTCAGGCACGCGAAGCGTAATCTCGCGAATTATTTCTCCTCCTTTTCTTATTTTTTGGTAGGAGGAATCTTACAGGCTCGATGGAGCGCCTGAGTGGAACGCTCCAAGCGTTACGTCGAGACAGGCAAAGAGACCCGAAAAACCACAAAGTGATTCCAACGGATTACCTCTTTAGTTTAAATTTGATGAGAGCTCACCAAACTACACAAACAGCATCTTCCAGATGCCGGGGTTGCCGTGGTGTGTAAGCGCTTGCCTATGGACCTTCTGCATTACCGCTCAGGCCCGCGATCGGCCGGGCTCGCCAGGGTTATGCAGAGCACGCCTAGAGCTGCGCCGCCAGAAACGCGACCACCGCCTCGGGCATCGCGCGCACATGACCGGGGAAAGGCCCGGACGGAAAGCCGACGTGGCCGCCTTCGGCCGGTTGCCACAGCGTCAGGTGCCGGCTCGCGTCGGCGGCGCCGGGCAGGCTGGCGACAGGCACAAACGGGTCGTTGCGCGCATTCAGCGCCAGCGCGGGCAGCGCAATCCGGTGCAGATGCGGTTTGGCCGAGGCACGCGTCCAGTAGTCGTCGGTGTCTTTGAAACCGTGCAACGGCGCGGTGAAGACGTTGTCGAAGTCGTACAGCGTGCGTGCAGCCAGCAGCCTGCCGAGGTCGAACAGGCCTGGGTGCTGGGCCAGCTTTTGCAGCGCCTTGGGCTTCATCGACCGCAAAAACATCCCGGTGTAAACCAGCCGGTTGAAGCCCCGGCCGATGGCCGCGCCACTGGCGGCAAGATCAAGCGGCGAGCAAACCGACGCGACTGCCGAGACCACCGCGCGGCCAGCCGCACCGGACTCGGCAGCCCAGCGCATCAGCGCGTTGCCGCCGAGCGAAATGCCGACCGCCAGCAGCGGGCCCGCACAGGTCTGGCGAAAGCGCCTGAGCATCCAGTCGATTTCCTCGAAATCGCCTGAATGGTAGGCGCGGGCGGCCAGGTTGATCTCGCCCGAGCAGCCGCGAAAGTGCGGCACCGCGCAGGCCCAGCCGCGCGACTGCGCGACGGCGGCGAAGGCTTCGGCATAGTGGCTGGCAGACGAACCTTCGAGGCCGTGGAAGACGATCAGCAGCGGCTGCCGACAGCCGGCGTCAGCACCGGGCAGCGTGGCGGCCCGCTGCGCCGATGCGGATCGCTCCAGGCAAGCGGGCGTCCCCCCGCGGGTCTGCCCTTCGACAGGCTCAGGGCGATCAGGGAAGGCGGCCTGAGGGCGCAGCGCAGTATGCGAAGCGACAAGCGTGGAGGCTACTGTTTTTCCGAAGGGCCGCCCCGAGGAAAAATGCGCCCCCTCGGGGGGCAGCGAACCACATGCAGTGGGGAGCGTGGCGGCCAACGGCCGCAGCGACGGGCCGCCCCTAGCAAGGCCAGCCCCCTCGGGGGGCAGCGAACCACACGAAGTGGGGAGCGTGGGGGCCATATCCACATAATCCACATCGACAAAATCGCCATCGGGCGTGGCCCAGCGTTCGCGCCGGAAGACCGGTGGCGGGCCGAGGTAGCGCTGCGAGTGCAGGGCCGCCCAGATCGTTTGCAGGTTGCCGCCGGGCAGCCACCATGGCGCGTCGTAGTTCACGGTCAGGTCAGGTCAGGGCCGGCCCGGTTCAGTGCAGGACCGTCGGGGTTTCGGAAACCTCGTGCAGCTCATGCGGCGTACCGGGGCTCGCGTGGTGCGCCACCATGCGCCAGCCCAGGCTGGTTTTCAGGTACACGTTGGTGGCGATGACCCAGGCATGGCGCAGGCCTTCGCCGGTCATCACTTCGATGCGTTCGAGCACGCTGTGCACACTCGCGGCGAGCGAATCGACCCGGCGCACCTTCTCGGGCTGCGCGCGGATCGGGCCGTTGGCGAACATGGCTTCGAAGCTGCCGCGGATCGCTGCCGCACCGACCAGCCGTGCGCCGCCCGGATGGACGCAGACGATGTCGTCCTCGTCGGCCCAGCAGGCCATCAGCTGGTCGATGTCGCCATGCTGCAG
>JAJAYS010000204.1 GCA_026786065.1 Polaromonas sp. | reverse complement strand
CTCCATGTTCAGCACGCCTTTGTAACGAAGCATTCGCGGGCCGTAGATGTTGACGATCGCGCCAAGATAATCCTCCAGCTTTGCCGGGCTAAAGGCTTTGTCGGACCGGAAAACAAAACTTTTCACGTCATCGTGGCGATGGTGATGGCCACTGTCCTGCACCCCGTGCGAGGGATGGTCGCAATGTTCGCCGTGCTCGTGCGCATGCTGGTCATCGGACACGGCGCCGTGCTCGTGAGTGTCGGCCGCTAAAAAGGCAGGGTCGATGTCGAGCTTGGCGTTGAGATTAAAGCCTCGCAAGTCGAGCACGTCAGCCAGGGCGACCTCGCCGAAATGCACGCTCTTTTGCGGCGCGCGCGGATTCATGTGGGTCAAGCGATGGCGCAGCGCGCTCATCTCGTCGGCGCTCACCAGGTCGGACTTGCTGATGAATATCTGGTCGGCAAAGCCGACCTGACGCCGCGCTTCCTGGCGCTGGTCAAGCTGAGCCCAGGCATGCTTGGCATCGACCAGCGTGAGGATCGAATCAAGCAAATACTGCTCGGCAATTTCCTCGTCCATGAAAAACGTCTGCGCCACAGGCCCCGGGTCGGCGAGGCCGGTGGTTTCGATGACGACGCGCTCGAAATCGAGCAGACCCTTGCGTTTTTTCTCTGCCAGTGACTGCAGGGTTTCACGCAAATCTTCACGTATCGTGCAGCAAATGCAGCCATTGCTCAGCTGAATGATGTTCTCGGCCTTGGCGCTGACGAGAATTTCGTTGTCGATGTTTTCCTCGCCGAACTCGTTTTCAATGACAGCAATCTTCTGGCCGTGCGCTTCAGTCAGCACGCGCTTGAGCAAGGTTGTTTTGCCGGATCCCAAAAAGCCGGTGAGGATGGTGACGGGAATCAAGCTCATGATGTTTGCCTCGGCATTTCTGTAAAGTGAATCGGTAATCGGGTCAGAAAAGAGCGGGTTCCCCTGTGAAAACCAGCGCCCGCTTGCAGCGAAATTACCGCTGCAAATGGGGATGATTGAAGTCAGGGCTTTTTAACCAGAATCAAGCCCTTCAGATACTCGCCTTCCGGAAAGGCGATGGTCATTGGATGATCGGGCGCGCCGCCCATCCGCTCGACGATAAACGCATCGACGCCGGCGTCGGCGCCGCTGGATGCAACTATTTTATGAAACAGGTCGGCGCCGATGCCCCCCGAGCACGAATAGGTAAACAGCACCCCGCCCGGTTCGAGAACGCTCAAAGCCAGCCGATTAAGGTCCTTGTAAGCGCGCGCCGCCCGCTCGGCATGGGCCACGGTAGGCGCAAATTTGGGCGGATCAAGCACGATGGCGTCAAAGGCACGGCCGTCCTGCCTGAAGCGGCGCAGGCTGGCGTTGACGTCGGCATCCAGCCAACTGGCGCGCGCTGCGTCAAAGCCGTTAAGCGCGACGTTGGCCGCGCCCTTTGCCAGCGCAGGCGCGGACGAATCGATAGACAGAACCTGCGCGGCCCCGCCGGAAAGCGCGGCAACCGAGAAGCCGCCGGTATAGCAAAAGCAGTTCAAAACGCGCTCGAAGCGCCGGTGGCGGGCATAGGCGGCGAAGCGGGCGCGACTATCGCGCTGATCCAGATAAAACCCGGTTTTGTGCCCGCTGGCGATGTCCAGCCCGAGCTTCCAGTCGTGCTCCCGGATGGTGATGGCGGTGTCGCCAGAGCCGGCCAGCCAGCCGGTGACGTCAGGCAGGCCCTCCAGCGCGCGCACGCTGGCGTCGGAGCGCTCGAAGAGCCGACTCAAGCCGGTTTGCGCCAGCAAGGCGTCCGCGATGACGGATTTCCAGCGCTCGCTGCCGCAGCTGGTGAACTGCGCGACCAGCGTGTCGCCGTAACGGTCCACAACCAGACCGGGCAGGCCGTCGGATTCACTGTGAATCAGGCGCAAGCCGTCGCTGCGTATGTCGAACAGCTGGCGTGCCGCCAGAGCGACGGCGATTCTTGCTGCGAAAAAAGGCACGTCGATGCGCTCGGCTTCGGTAAAACTCCAGGCGCGTGCACGAATTTTCGAGCTGGGGCTGAAGGCAGCCCAGGCCAGAAATTCTCCGTTGTGGCTCTCGACCCGCACGGTCTCGCCGGGGTCGGCGCTGCCTCGCGCGATCGCCCCGTCGAAAACCCACGGGTGACGGCGCAGCAGCGATCGCTCCTTCCCCTCTTTCAACCGGATGCTTTTCATCGCGCTATTGTCGCGGCGCCGGCCAGTGGCTCGGCGCGCCCCGAGCCGCGTTCAGCCGGAATCCCCGTCCGGTTCCACCTCGGGGCGATCTTTCATGGGCGCCGCGTCGGGGGCATGCGCACGCGGATGCGCGGCGTCGTAGATCCCGGCCAAATGCTGAAAATCCAGCCGGGTGTAGATTTGCGTCGTCGTGATGCTGGCATGGCCCAGCAGCTCCTGCACCGCCCGCAGGTCGCCGCTGGACTGCAGCACATGGCTGGCAAACGAATGCCGCAGCATGTGCGGATGCACCGGCGTCGCAAGGCCGGCCTGCAACGAGCGCTGCCTGAGCCGCACCCGAAGCTGCTGCGGGCTCAAACGCTGGCCGCGGGCGTTGACGAACAAAGCCCGGCCGATGTCCGGGGGGCCTGCGCCGGAGCCATCGGCAGTGCCCGTAACCCCGACCAGCCAAGCCTGCCGGTTTTCAAGCCAGCACTGCAGCGCCTTCAGCGCCGGACGGCCCACCGGCACGCTGCGCCGCTTGCCGCCTTTGCCTAGCAAATGCGCTTCGGCGGCGTCGAGATCGACCCAGCCCTTGGCGAGCGCACTGGCGTGTGCATCCAGCCCGACCAGCTCGCCGACGCGCAAGCCGCAGCCGTAAAGCATTTCGACGATGCAGTGGTCGCGGGCGTCGCGGGCCTGGTCGGCCAGACGGTTTTGCGAGTGGGCACCGCCGGCTAAATGCGCAGTAAGCTGGTGCGCGGCCAGTTGCACCGCTTCGTCCACGCTCAGCGCCTTGGGCAGCGGCTTGGCCGATTTCGGGGCGCGCACGCCCTGCACCGGGTTGCTGGAGATCTGCGCCTCGCGGCCAAGCCAGCCGTAAAAACCGCGCCAGCCCGACAGGATCAGCGCAATGCCGCGCCCGCTGCGGCCGGCCGCGTGCATTTGGACGATCCAGCGCCGAATGTGCGCGTGGTGTACCTCGGTGAGGGCCAGGCCGGCCGCTTGTGCATGCTTTTGCAGCCGCTGCAGGTCCAGCGTGTAGAGCACAAGGGTTCGTTCGGCGAGGCGTTTTTCAACCCGGACGTGGGTGAGGTAGCGCAGCACCAGCGGATCGGGCTGCGGAGCGGCGTCGGCTTTGCTGGTGGGGTCGGCTGTGAGGCCAATGACAGGAGCAGCGCTTGCCGGCGGTTCACCCGGCTGCGGCAGAAGCTGGGCGGGTTGCGCTACCAGCGGGGCCGTCGTCATGGACGCCGCGCTTAACGCAGCCCGCCGGCGTCGCGCAGCCGCAGCAGTGCCGCCGACGCCAGCTCGCCGACGCGATGCAAAAAGTCGGTGCCCATGCCGTCGTGAAAACGCTGCGAGTCGGGCGAGCCCAGCACCAGCAGACCGAACGCCGGCTGACCAGGGGCCGAACGCAGCGGCACCAGCGCCATCGACATGGCCAGCGCAGGCG
>JAJAYS010000203.1 GCA_026786065.1 Polaromonas sp. | reverse complement strand
GGGGGGGCGGGTCCGTTTTAAAAAACGGGGGGGGCGGGTGGGGGGGGGGCCCACCAGCGCCAGCCGGTGCGTTTCGCGTTTTAGAACCGGCAAACAGTAGTAATGCGGCCGGATGCCGCCGGTAAAAATCGCGTTCCGGTTGTAGAGCAGGTGGTGCGCCGTGATGGTGGCGCCGGTGAAGCGGTCGGCGCCCTGCACATACTGCGCGGCTTCACGGGTCGTGATGTGCTCGAAGACGATCTTCAGCTCCGGAAAGTCGCGGCGCAGCGGGATCAGCTGGGTGTCGATGAAGACGGCTTCCCGGTCGAACAAATCGATGTCGGGTGAGGTGACTTCGCCGTGCACCAGCAGCAGCAGGCCTTCGCGTTGCATCGCTTCGAGCGTTGCATGGGTTTTGCGCAAATCGGTCACGCCGGCGTCGCTGTTGGTGGTGGCGCCGGCCGGGTAGAGCTTGACGGCCACTACGCCCGCCGCTTTGGCACGCCTGATTTCCTCAGCGGGCAAGTTGTCGGTCAGGTACAGCGTCATCAGCGGTTCGAAGGCGAGGCCCGCTGGCACCGCCGCCAGGATGCGTTCGCGGTAGGCCACAGCCTGCGCGGCCGTGGTCACCGGCGGACGCAGGTTGGGCATGATGATGGCGCGGGCGAATTGCGCGGCAGTGTGCGGCACGACTGTTTTCAGCGCTTCGCCGTCGCGCACATGCAGGTGCCAGTCGTCCGGCCGGGTCAGGGTGATGGAGGTCATGAACGATATTGTGCAGGGGGGTTTTCGCAACCGTCCGGGATGTCGGCTCTCATTACCGGCTCGACCCGCAATCCATGCCCGCCCCCCTGCGCAAGCCAGGCCCAACCTCAATGCGCCAGAATTTTGTTCAGAAAGTCTTTGGTGCGCGGCTGACGGTTCTCAGGGTGGGTGAAGAATTCGTCCTTGGTGCAGTCTTCCAGAATCTTGCCGCCAACATCCATGAAGATCACGCGGCTGCCGACTTTTTTGGCGAAACCCATTTCGTGCGTGACCACCATCATCGTCATGCCGTCGGTGGCCAGGCCCATCATGCAGTCCAGCACCTCGCCGACCATTTCGGGGTCGAGCGCCGAGGTGGGCTCGTCGAACAGCATCGCAATCGGGTCCATGCTGAGCGCCCGCGCGATCGCCACACGCTGTTGTTGCCCGCCTGAAAGCTGGCCCGGAAACTTGTCTTTGTGCAGCATCAGCCCGACGCGGTCGAGGTATTTCAGGCCGTGCGTTTTGGCTTCTTCGGCGCTCCGGCCCAGCACCTTGACTTGCGCCAGCGTCAGGTTTTCGGTCACGCTCAAGTGGGGAAACAGCTCGAAGTTCTGCAACACCATGCCGACACGCGAGCGCAGCTTGGGCAGGTCGGTCTTCGGGTCGTGCACGGCCTGACCATCGACGAAAATCTCGCCTTTTTGAAACGGCTCCAGCGCGTTGATGGTTTTGATCAGCGTCGATTTGCCGGAGCCCGACGGCCCGCAAACCACCACGACCTCACCCTTCTGGATTGCCGTGGTGCATTCGTCTAGAACCTGCACTGGGCCGTACCACTTCGAAACCCCTTTCATCTCGATCATCGCCATTGCGTCTTCTCCAATTGTTTCAAGGCCACGTTTTTTGACTGCCCGCCATCAGCGGATGATGGCGATTCGGCTCTGCAGCCGTTTGACCATGTAAGACAGGCCGAAGCACATCACAAAATACACCACGGCGGCCAGCAGATAGGCCTCTTCAGGCCGGCCATAAATTTTGCCTGCGGTGCTGAAACCCTTGAGTAAATCGTAGGCGCCGATGGCATAAACCAGCGAGGTGTCCTGAAACAGGATGATGGTCTGCGTCAGCAGAATCGGCACCATGTTGCGAAAGGCCTGGGGCAAGATGATCAGCCTCATGTTCTGCGCGTAGCTCATGCCGAGCGCGCGCCCGGCGTTGACCTGGCCGCGCGAGATCGACTGGATGCCAGCCCGCATGATCTCGCTGAAATACGCCGCCTCGAAAGCGACGAAGGTGATGACCGCCGAAATCTCGGCGCGGTAGTTGCCGCCGCCGGGAATCAGCGCGTAAAACGACGCTGGCACCAGTAGAAAGAACCACAAAATCACCATCACCAGCGGGACCGAGCGCATGCCGTTGACATACACAGCGGCCGGCACCGCCAGGAGCTTGAT
Source organism: Polaromonas sp. (assembly GCA_026786065.1). Lineage (GTDB taxonomy): Bacteria > Pseudomonadota > Gammaproteobacteria > Burkholderiales > Burkholderiaceae_C > Polaromonas. Next base: position 17,529 of record JAJAYS010000203.1, on the reverse strand, counting down.
TCCCGAGAGCCGCATCAACGCCAGCAGCGTGCCGAAAATAATGCCGCCTATCGTGGCCACGATGGTCAGCTGGATGCTGAAGAAAAATCCCTTGATGACGAACTTGGAGATCAGCTCCCAGTTGAAAAACGCCAGGTCAAGTCCGAACATGTCAGTGCCCCCCTGCCGCGCCAACGACCACGGTGCCCGGAATCTGCAGCTTCATCTCGACGAACGCCATCATCCGGTTGACCGCAAACGCCGACACCGCATAGGCTGCCGTGACGGCCAGGTAGATTTCGATGCCGCGTGAGGTTTCTTCCTGCGCCTGCATGGCAAACATCGTCAGCTCGGCAATCGACACGGCAAATGCCACCGACGAGTTCTTCAGCAGGTTCATTGACTCGCTGGTCAATGGCGGAATGATGATGCGTATAGCCATCGGCAACAGGACGTAGCGGTAGGTTTGCGCCGTAGTGAAGCCCATCGCCATGCCGGCATAGCGCTGGCCACGCGGCAAGGCCTGCACGCCGGCGCGCACCTGTTCGGCAATCCGGGCCGAGGTGAAAAACCCCAGCGCGAACACCACCAGCACAAAGCCAGGCACCTCGCGCATCGACGGAAACACTTTCGGCACCACGAAGTACCAGATGAAGATCTGCACCAAAAGCGGGATGTTGCGAAACAGCTCAACCCAGGCGTTGCCCAGGCGCACAAGCCACGGGCTGTTGGGCAGCGTGCGGGCCGTGCCCACCAGCGCTCCAACCAGCATCGCGACCACCCACGAAGCGCCGGCCACAGCCAGCGTCCAGCCCCAGGCGTCGAACATCCACTGCAAATAGGTGCGACCGCCGCCGTCGTCGGCAAGAAATACTTTCCAGTCCCAGTTCATGGTGCTTTTTTCTCCTCTTCGATCCCGTTGCTGCACGCTGCAGGCTGCCCGAAGGCTGGCGGCAGGCGGCCCAAAAAAAACCCCGCCTTCAGGTCTTCGGGCGGGGTTTGCAGCTTTCAGGCCAGATTACTTGGCAGCGTAATCTTCCATCGGCTTGTCGTTCGGGTTGGCCCATGCTTCCTTGGTGCTGGCGCTGACAGCGTAGCCGACTTTGGTGTTTTTTGGTGGGATAGGTTGCTGGAACCAGGTGTCCCACAGCTTGGCGATTTCACCCGACTTCATCATTTCCTTGACGGTGTCGTCGCCGATTTTCTTGAAGGCAGCGTCGTCTTTGCGGATCATGATCGCAATCGGCTCGACGCTGAGCACTTCGCCGACCAGTTTGAAGTCGGCCGGGTTTTTGGAGGTGGCGATGTTGCCGGCCAGGATGGCGCCGTCCATGACAAAGGCGTCGGCACGGCCGGATTCGAGCAGCAGGAAGCTGTCTGAATGGTCTTTACCGAACAGTTCCTTGAAGTCGAGCCCGCTGGCGCGCTTGTTTTTGCGCAGCGTCTGGACCGAGGTGGTGCCGGTGGTGGTGGCAACGGTTTTGCCGCCCATCTGCTCGATGCCGTTAATGCCGGAGTTGGCTTTGACCGCGATACGCACTTCTTCAACGAAGGTGGTCGGCAAAAAAGCGACGTCTTTCTGGCGCGTGGCATTGTTGGTGGTTGAGCCGCATTCGATATCGACCGTGCCGTTTTGCACCAACGGAATGCGGTTCTGCGAGGTGACCGGCTGGTATTTGACCTCGACCTTGCGGCCGACCGCCTTCTCTAAATTGGCAATCACCTTGTTGCAGATTTCAACGTGATAGCCGGCGTACTTGCCGTCGCCCAGCGTGTAAGACAACGCACCAGACGAGTCGCGCACGCCCATCGTGACGACGCCCGACGCTTTAACTTTGGCCACGGTGTCGGTCGCCTGCGCGAAGGCCGCGCCGCTTGCCAAAACGGCCAGAGTGAGGGCGGCTAGTTTGAATTTCATGGGGACTCCTGAAAGGGTGTGATGAAAATAATCGTATTGAAACAGCGCATTCTAAAAACAGCCGGGCGTCCGCGCTTCGCGGTTTACCCGGCCTGCAGATTCAACGCGCCAAGCGGAGGCTTGCCGACAGGATTAGTTTTGGAAACGTGGTTGAGGCGCTGGATCAATAGGAATCGACGGTGCCGTGTAGGTAAGCAGCATCCGGGCCAGGAGCCTGTGTCCGACATTGGCGATAACTATCGACCTACGCTGGTACGCGCACTGCTGCCCAATTGCCAGCGAGTGTTCAGGTTGGGACGGCGCCCGGATTGTCGGCCCCGCTTTGCTGCAGCGCCCACATGCCCGCATAGATGCCCTGAATGTCGAGCAGCTGCGCATGGGAGCCGCGCTCGACAATACGGCCCTCGTCCATCACCAGAATTTCATGCGCATCGACGACGGTGGAAAGCCGGTGCGCAATCACCAGCGTGGTCTTGCCCTGCGCCGCGGTTTTCAGCTCGTCCTGAATCGCCCGCTCGTTGGCCGAGTCGAGGGCCGACGTGGCTTCATCGAAGATCACCACCGGGGGGTTTTTGAGCAGCGTGCGGGCGATGGCGACACGCTGTTTTTCCCCGCCAGACAGCTTCAAGCCGCGCTCGCCGACCATGGTCTGGTAGCCCAACGGGGTGCTGGCGATAAACCCGTCAATCCGCGCGGCCCGGTCCGCTTCTTCGACCTCGGCATGGCTGGCGCCGGATTTACCGTAGGCGATGTTGTATTCGATGGTGTCGTTGAACAGCACGGTGTCTTGCGGCACGATGCCCAGCGCCTGGCGCACACTGGCTTGGGTCACCTGCCGGATGTCCTGACCGGCGATGGTGATGCGGCCACCTTGCTCCGGGTTGCTGACGTCGTAGAAGCGGTAGAGCAGCCGCGCCAGCGTGGACTTGCCGGCGCCCGACGAGCCGACCACCGCCACCGTCTTGCCCGACGGAATCTCGAAGCTGACGTTGTGCAGGATAGGCCGCGCCGCCTCATAGAAAAAACTGACGTTCTCGAAGCGGACGGTGGCGTTCAAGCCGCCGCCCTCAACCCTGCCCTCCCCCGGAGGGTGAGGGAGGAAGACCAAAGGCTGCGCGCCCGGAACGTCGGCAATCTCGCGCTCTTTTTCCATCAGCGTGAACATCTTGTCCAGATCGGTCAGGCTCTGCTTGATCTCGCGGTAGATCACGCCCAGAAAGCCGAGCGGAATGTAGAGCTGGATCATGAAGGCATTCACCATGACCAGATCGCCGAGGGTCATGCGGCCATCGACCACGCCCTGGGTTGCGCGCCACAGCATTGCAACCAGCGCAATCGCGATAATCAGTTGCTGGCTGCTGTTGAGCAGGCTGAGCGTATTCTGGCTTTTGATCGCGGCGCGCCGATACAGCGCCAGGTTTTCGTCGTAGCGTCTGGCCTCGAACTCTTCGTTGTTGAAGTATTTGACGGTTTCGTAGTTCAGCAGCGAATCGATGGCACGGCTGTGGGCCGACGAGTCCAGCGCGTTCATGGCTTTTCTGAACTGCGTGCGCCATTCGGTCACGGTCACAGTGACGAAAATGTAGAACACCAGCGCGATACCGGTGATGCCCGCAAACCAGACATCGAACTTGACCGCCAGAAGAACCAGCACCAGCGTGACTTCAATCAGCGTCGGGATGATGCTGTAGAGCGAGGAGGAGATCAGCGAATGCACGCCGCGGGTACCGCGTTCGATGTCGCGCGTCATGCCGCCGGTTTGCCGCTCAAGGTGAAAGCGCAGGCTGAGCGCATGCAGATGGCGGAACACTTCCAGCGAAATGCGCCGCGCCGCGCCCTCGGTGGCCTTGGCGAACACCAGCTCGCGCAGCTCGGTAAACAGCGTCGTTGAAAGCCGCAGCAGGCCGTAGCCGACCAGCAGCGCCATCGGCACCACCAGCAGCGCCTGCGCGTCGCCAGGCTTGATGTTCATCGTATCGACCAGATCCTTGAGCAGCAACGGCACGCCGACGTTGGCCAGCTTGGCGCCCACCATGAAGGCCAGCGCCGCCACCACCCGCCAGCGGTAGTCCCAAAGATAGGGAAACAGCCGCTTCAGCGTGGCCCAGTCGGAGCGCTCGCGGGCTGGCGCGACCGGCACGGAACCGCCCGCAGTCGCGGGCACGGAAAGAGAAGAATCGGCAGTGGAAGCACGCGAACGCATGGGCGACAATCGTTGAACTTGCTGTTGTTTTTCGCTTTGGAGATTGTGCCTATGTCCCTTGAATCAAGCGCTCCGGCGGGTATCCATGCCTGGCTCACCGCCGACAGCGCGGTGCCCCTTTTGCCGCCGCAGGTATCCCTGCCGACCGACAAGGGACTGGTGCTCAAGGTGATCCCGATGCCGGCCGACTGCAATGCCAACGGCGACATCTTCGGCGGCTGGGTCATGGCGCAGGTTGATCTGGCCGGCTCGGTGGTGCCGGCGCGCTATGTGGACGGCCGCATGGCGACGGTGGCGGTGAACCAGTTCATCTTCAAGCAGCCGGTGCGGGTCGGCGACATCCTCTCGTTCTTCTCTGCCGTCACGCGCATCGGCAACACCTCGATCACGGTGCAGGTCGAGGTGTTTGCCGAACGCTTTCGGGCGCAGGGCCGCTACGTCAAGGTGACCGAAGCCAGCGTCACCTACGTCGCCATTGATGACAACGGCCGGCCGCGCAAGATCGAATCGCACCCGGCCGACCGCTGACCAGCGCAGCTAAGCCATGGACAGCGCCGCCGACACCGCGCACCGGATCTGGCTCACGGTGCTTGCCCAGTTCTCCGATCTGGGTGACGCCGAGGACGCCACGCTGGTCATCACGCGCCTGATGCTGGCCGCGCTGCTCGGCGGCGTGATGGGCTGGGAGCGGGAACACAAAGGCAAGTCGGCCGGACTGCGCACCCACATTCTGGTGTCGCTCGGGTCGGCCATGCTGGTGCTGGTGCCGCTGCAGGCGGGCATGGAATCGGCCGACCTGAGCCGGGTGCTGCAGGGCATCGTTACCGGCATCGGCTTTATCGGCACCGGCTCCATCTTCCTGCGCGGGCCCGAATCCCGGCCGCACGGACTGACCACCGCCGCCGGCATGTGGCTGACCGCCGCCATCGGCGTTACCGCCGGCATGGGTCAGGGAACCACCGCCGCCCTGGTGACGCTGCTGGCGCTTTGCGTGCGGACGTTGCTGCCCAAAGTCATGCACCCGCCCGGCGCACCGGACGGCGACCAGTAGGCCGAATCAGTGTGATCGCTGGCCAGTGGCTCGCAGCGGCGTCGCAGGCAAGCCGACACCTGCGAGGCACGAAGGACGTCGCTGGCGCTGCTCCGGCGTCTGAATGTCAATTCCTGTCGCTACTATATTTATAGCTGTTAACGCCCGTATTCATTTGCTCGCAGACTAAAACGATATTGATATGTGGCCTTTTCCATCAGCTGCCCGCAAGCGCGCCTGCAAAGCGCTAAATTCACCCCATGAAAATAATTCTTATTCTGGGCGGTAGCGGCTTCGTCGGGCGCCATTTCTGCGAAAAACTCAACGACCCGGCGCTGCGCGCAACCGTGGTCACGCGCCGGCGCAGCAGCGCACGCCATTTGCAGATGCTGCCGCTGGTTGATGTGATCGAAGCAGCGCGCCTGGACAGCAGCACGCTCACCGACTTGTTGGCCGGCCACGATGCGGTGGTCAACCTGGTCGCCATCCTGCACGGCAGCGAGGAGGCGTTCGAGAAAGTGCATGTCGGGCTGCCGACCGAGCTGGTCAAGGCCTGCCAGGCCAGCGGCGTGCGGCGCCTGGTGCACATCAGCGCGCTCGGTGCCGCTGCCGGTTCGCCGTCGATGTACCAGCGCAGCAAGGCGCGGGGCGAGGTGGTGCTGCAGGAATCCGGGCTGGACGTGACGCTGCTGCGGCCGAGCGTGATGTTCGGCAGCGAAGACAAATTCCTCAACACCTTCGCCAAGCTGCAGAAACTGTTTCCGGTGATTCCGCTGGCGTCCAGCCAGGCAAAGTTTCAGCCGGTGTGGGTTGAAGACGTGGCCAGCGCCGTGGTGCGCTGTCTGGAGGACCCGACCACGCGCGGCAAAACGTTCGAAGCCTGCGGCCCTGACGTGTTCACGCTGCGGCAGCTGGTCGAACTTGCCGGACGCTATGCCGGGGTCAACAACGGCTTGGGTCGGCCGGTGTTCGGCCTGCCAGACGCCCTGGGCCGCCTGCAGGCCCGCCTGATGGAGCTGGCGCCGGGCGAGCCGATGATGAGCCGCGACAACCTCGACGCCATGAAAACCGACAACGTCGCCAGCGGCACGCTGCCCGGGCTCGAAGCGCTGGGTATCAATCCGTCGGCGCTGGCCGCCATTGCGCCGTCCTACCTGGGCGCGCAAGGCCTGCGCAGCGGGCTGATGGCCAAGCGCAAGACGGCCGGCAGGTTTTAGCGAAGGCGGGTGACCCGTATCTTTTCCGTTGTCACCCCGGACTCGATCCAGGATCCACGCGCGACGAAGGGCCACCAGGTGGGGCGCAGCAAAGCGTTAGCTGGCTCAGAACCAGTGGATTGCGGGTCAAGCCCGCAATGACAGAAAAGCAGGCATCAATCGACGCTGAATCCGGCATCAATGCGTACCCAGCGCTGCGCTAGCTTCCGTTTTGGCCGGTACTCGCTCACCACCAATCCATCAAACCGGCGCTCTCCACCATGCTGCAGCTCTACATCGGCAACAAGAACTATTCCTCCTGGTCCATGCGGCCGTGGGTGCTGCTCAAACAGTGCAGCATCGCTTTTGAAGAGAAACGGGTGCGCTTCGACTCGTTCGACGACACCTCCGAATTCAGGCGGGTCATTGCCGCGATCAACCCGGCCGGCAAGGTGCCGGCGCTGGTGGACGACGGCTTCGTGGTGTGGGACAGCCTGGCGATTGCCGAATACCTTGCCGAAGGCTTTCCCGACAAACATCTGTGGCCGCAGGACGCGAAGCAGCGCGCCCGCGCACGCAGCGTGTGCGCCGAGATGCACAGCGGCTTTGGCGCGTTGCGCGCAGCCTGCCCGATGAACATCGAGGCCAGCCTGGCAGAGGTCGGCGCGCTGGCCTGGCGCGACCAGCCCGGCGTGCGCGCAGACCTGCAGCGCCTGAGCAGCATGTGGGGCGCACTGCTCGCGCAGCACGGCGGGCCGATGCTGTTCGGCGGCTTCAGCATCGCCGACGCCTACTTCGCACCCGTGTGCATGCGGCTGCACAGCTACGCGCTGCCGGTGCCCGCCGAGGTGCAGGCCTACATTGCACGGGTGCGCGAGCTGCCTGGCGTCAAGGCCTGGATCGGCGACGCGCTGGCCGAGAACGACTTCCGGGATTTTGAAGAACCGTACCGGTTGCGGCGGTAAGCATTCTTCGTAACCGGTGATTGGGGCGCTTTCTCGCGCAGCGCCCTGCTGACCCGGCTCCCGCCGTCAGCGGTCAGCGCCTAAACTGCGGCCCATGCAAATCTACCTGGTGGGCGGTGCGGTTCGCGATGCCCTGCTGGGCTTACCGGTACAAGACCGCGACTGGGTGGTGGTCGGCGCCACCGCGCAGGCGCTGGTCGAGCGTGGCTTCGTTCCGGTCGGCAAGGACTTCCCGGTCTTTCTGCACCCGCGAACCGGCGAAGAATTTGCGCTGGCCCGCACCGAACGCAAAACCGCACGCGGCTACCGCGGCTTTGTCGTCCATGCCGAGCCCGATGTCACGCTCGAACAAGACCTGGCTCGTCGCGATCTCACTATTAATTCAATAGCTGCTTACGCCCGGGGAGATTGGGTAATCGGTCAATTTGAACCGGATTTTGGAGCCCTGACCGACCCGTTCGGCGGCCAGGCCGACTTGCGCGCCGGGGTGCTGCGTCACGTTACAGACGCCTTTCGCGAAGACCCGGTTCGCATCCTGCGGGTGGCGCGCTTCGCCGCGCGCTTCGCCGACTTTTCGGTGGCGCCCGAAACGGCTGTTTTAATGCGCCAGATGGTCGAGCACGGCGAAGTCGGCGCGCTGGTGGCCGAACGGGTCTGGCAGGAGCTGGCACGCGGGCTGATGGAAACCACGCCGTCGCGCATGCTGGGCGTGCTGCATCACTGCGGCGCGCTGAGCGCCCTGCTGCCCGAGCTGCTGCCCGCCGCCGGAACGGCAGAGGCCCTTGAACAGACCCAGTCCATCGTCGATTTGTCGGCTCGGCGCGCAGCACCGCTGGCGGTGCGGTTTGCCTGCCTGTGTCTGGCTGCCGGCGCGCCGGAAAGTGCCCAGCGCATCAGCGCGCGCTGGCGCGTGCCAAACGATTGCCGAGAACTGGCCGTCCTGGTGTTGCGGGAGCGCGCAGCCATCGATGCCGCATCCGGGCTGGACGCGTCGGCGGCCGTCGCGCTGCTTGAACGCTGTGACGCAGTGCGCAAGCCCGCCCGCCTGGAGGCGGCCTTGCTGGCTTGCGCCTGCGCGTCGGCCGTGCAGTTGCCGCCCCAGCGCCACAGCGCTGCGTTGACCGGCTACCAGCGGCTGCGCCAGGCGCTGGAGGTGGCTCTGGCCGTGAAGACCGAACCGGTCGCACTGGCCGCGCAGGCCGCCGGTTGCGACGGCCAGGGCGTTGGCGCGGCCATCCACGCGGCTCGGGTTGACTCGGTAAAACAGCGATGGCAGGAGAACGAATAAAGGGCCGTATGGCGGCTGCGCTCTGATTCAGCCCGTCGCGCAAACGCATGCGCCATGCTGCACCCGAACCTGCAAAAGGCGAATCGCGCCTACATCGACAAGAAGCATAAATCGTTAACGTCAAACCAATGACTTTGACTCTGCACGCTACTGATCTAGGGCGCCTCTCCGTTTCCCATCCCGTCAGTGCCACCAGTGCCGAGGTCGGGGCAGCGCCAGCAGCCACCTTCGCTGCCAACCAGCCGGCCGATGCTTCGTCCGATTCATCGGCGGCCGAGCCCCGCAGCTCCAGCGCATTGCCAGCGCTCCATGCACACAGCGCGCTGTTTCTGGACTTCGACGGTACGCTGGTGGATTTGGTTGAAGACCCCGATGCCGTGGTCGTTCCGTCTGGCCTGACCACGACGCTTCAGAAGTTGCATACCCGCCTTGGCGGGGCGCTGGCGGTGGTCTCCGGGCGCAGCTTGCAAGACCTCGATCGTTTTCTCGAACCGCTGCGCCTGCCGCTGGCGGCCGAGCACGGCGCCCAGCGCCGCATGGCGGCGGCGGCAGACGCGATCGCGCTGGCCTGTCCCGATCTGCGCGATGTGGTCCGGTCCGCCACCGTGTTCGCCGCCGCCAACCCGGGCCTGCGGGTTGAAAGCAAGCGCTCTGCGGTGGCGCTGCACTACCGCCAAGCGCCACATTTACAGGCCGAATGCATCCGGTTCATGACGGCGGCCGTCGAGGCAACCGCCAACGTCGAGCTGCTGCACGGCAAATGCGTGCTGGAGATCAAGCCGTCTGGCATCAGCAAAGGCACCGCCATAAGCGACTTCATGAAACTGCCGGCGTTCAAAGGACGGGTTCCGGTGTTTGCCGGTGACGACACCACCGACGAAAGCGGCTTTTCGGTGGTCGAGGCCCTGGGCGGGGTCGGCATCAAAGTGGGTGCCGGAGCGACGCTGGCCAGCCGCCGGTGCGCCTTTCCGTCCGACATCTTGCGCTGGCTGGCTCAGGCCGAAAGTGACTCCGTTCTGGGCAGCGCAGATTCGCTACAACAGCAGCTGGCAAGCCCGTGAGCGCCCACGACAGCGCCGAACGCTTCGGCCCGACCGAGCCGCCTTCGCTGGCGATGGGCGTCATCGGCAACTGCGCCTTCAGCGCGCTGATCGACCGGCGCGGGCGCATAGTCTGGTGCTGCCTGCCGCGCTTCGACGGCGACCCGGTTTTCAACGCGCTGCTGCAACACGGACAAACGCCCGACTCCGGCGCCCATTCCAGCGACATCCAGGCCGACTCGTCGAGCGCGTTCGGCATCGAAATCGAGGACTTCGCCGAATCGCGCCAATGGTATGAACCCAACACCGCCGTATTGCGTACCGAGTTGATCGACAAGTCCGGGCAGTCGATCCAGATCACCGATTTCGCGCCGCGCTTTTTTTCACGCGCGCGGTTTTTCAGGCCGATGACGCTGGTGCGCCGCGTCAAGCCAGTCCACGGCGCGCCGCGCATCCGCGTGGTCCTCGACGTGCGCTTCGACTGGGGCCGGCGCAGGCCGCTGGTGACGCAGGGCAGCAACCACCTGCGCTTTGTCGGCGACGACCTCACGCTGCGCCTGAACACCGACGCTCCGATCGCGCACATCCTGTCCGGACAGCCGTTTGTGCTGACACGCGAGCACAATTTTTTGCTCGGCGCCGACGAAAGCCTGGTGGGCGGCATTGCCGAAACTGCACGCAGCTTTGAGCAGGAAACCATTTTTTATTGGCGCAAGTACTGTCAGAGCCTGCACATCCCGCTGGAATGGCAGTCGGCGGTGATCCGCGCGGCCATCACACTGAAGCTTTCCCTGTTTGAAGACACCGGCGCCATCGTTGCCGCGATGACCACCAGCATCCCCGAAGCGCCCGGCACGCAGCGCAACTGGGACTACCGCTACTGCTGGTTGCGCGACGCCTTTTTTGTGATTCGCGCGCTCAACAGCCTGTCTGAAACCGGCACCCTCGAAGACTACTTGCGCTGGCTCAGCAACGTGGTGGTCGATGCCAAGGGCGGGCACATCCAGCCGCTGTACGGAATCGGTCTCGAGCGCGAAATGCCCGAGTCGGTGCTGACCCACCTCGCTGGCTACCGCGGCATGGGTCCGGTGCGGGTCGGCAACCAGGCGCAGGAGCATTTCCAGCACGATGTGTACGGCAATGTGGTGCTGGGCGCGGCGCAGGCCTTTCACGACGAGCGGCTGCTGCACCGCGCCGGGCTGGCCGAATTCACCCAGCTCGAAAAGGTTGGTGAACAGGCGGTACGCACCTACGACAAGCCCGACGCCGGCATGTGGGAGTTGCGCACCCGCGCGCGGGTGCATACCTCGTCTGCGCTGATGTGTTGGGCCGCCTGCAACCGGCTCGGGAAGATCGCCAAGGTACTGGGCCTGCCAGAGCGCGAGGTTTATTGGCAACGCCACGCCTGGACGATGAAGCAGCGCATTCTGGCGGAGTCGTGGTCCGAGGAGCGGCAGGCTTTCGTCGAGAGTTTTGGCGGCCGGGACCTCGATGCCAGCGTGCTGCTGATGATCGAAGTCGGCTTTATAGATCCCAGGGATCCGCGCTTCATATTGACCGTCGACGCGCTGGAGACGCATCTGTGCGACGGGCCGTTCATGCGCCGCTACGAAGCGCCCGACGACTTCGGCAAGCCCGAAACCGCTTTCAACATTTGCACGTTCTGGCGCATCGACGCGCTGGCCCGCATTGGCCGCAAGGAACAGGCCCGGGAGATTTTTTCGGCGATGCTGGCCGCCCGCAACCACCTCGGTCTGCTGTCTGAGGACACCCACGCGTCCACCGGCGAGATGTGGGGCAACTTTCCGCAGACCTATTCGATGGTGGGCATCATCAATGCAGCGGTACGGCTGTCGGCGCCTTGGGATTCGCAGGTATGAACACCTCCGTTGTCGCGCACTGCGTGTCGCTCCCTCCCCCCTTGCAGGGGGCGGCGCCTGCGGCCCGGCGGAGCGGGTTCGGCGGGCTTTGCTGGATTTTGGTCGCCGGGGTTTTTGTGAGGTCACCTGAAAGTCTTTTATGAGCCGTCTGGTCGTCGTTTCAAACCGCGTTGCCGACCCGCGCAAGGGCGCTGCCGGCGGCCTGGCGGTGGCGCTTGGGGATTCGCTTGCTGCTACTGGCGGCATGTGGTTCGGCTGGAGCGGAACCGTGGTCCCCGGCGGTGCGACGGGTGAAGGCGAAGTCCACGTCCACCAAGCCGCGGGTGTGAAGCTGGTCACGGTGGATTTGTCCGAAGACGACCACGCCGGCTACTACCTCGGCTACAGCAACGGCGTGCTGTGGCCGGTGTTTCACTATCGGCTCGATCTGGCGCGCTTTGACGCTGGCCACATCCACACCTACCGCCGGGTCAACCAGCTGTTCGCCCGCAAGCTGCTTCCGCACATCAAGTCGGACGACACTATTTGGGTTCACGACTACCACCTGATCCCGCTGGCGGCTGAGCTGCGTGCGATGGGGTGCAAAAACCGGATTGGCTTTTTTCTGCACATTCCTTTGCCGCCCCGGCAGGTGCTGGCGGCCATCCCGCAGCACGAGTGGCTGATGCGCGCCCTTTTCGCCTATGACCTGATCGGGTTTCAGGCCGACGCCGATCTTGAAAACTTTTCGCGCTATGTGCAGGCCGAGGCCAGTGCCGAGGCTCTGGGCGGGCAGCGCTTTCGGGCTTTTGGCCGAAGTGTCGAGGCGGGTGCTTTCCCGATCGGCATTGATGTCGATGAATTTGCCGCGCTGACCCATGCCAAAGACGCCGACGATATGTACGAGCGCATCAAAACCGAATACTCCCGCCGCAAGCTTCTGCTGGGCGTCGAGCGGCTCGATTATTCGAAGGGTTTGCCGCAGCGCCTGCGCGCCTTCAAGGCCCTGCTGAAAAAGTACCCCGAGAACCTCAACAGTACGGTGCTGATCCAGATCGCTTCGCCGAGCCGCGAAGACATGGGCACCTACAACGATCTGAAGCAGGAGCTTGAAAGCCTTTGCGGCGCCATCAACGGCGATTTCGGCGAGCTCGACTGGATGCCCGTGCGCTATATCCACCGCAATGTGTCGCGCAAACGGTTACCGGGGCTTTACCGCGTCGCGCGAGTCGCCCTGGTGACGCCGCTGCGGGACGGCATGAATCTCGTCGCCAAGGAGTTCATTGCTGCGCAAGACCCGGCCGATCCCGGGGTGCTGGTGCTGTCGCGTTTCGCCGGCGCGGCCGAGCGGCTGAAAGATGCCTTGCTTGTGAACCCGTACGACACCGACGGCACCGCCGATACCATTCAGCAGGCCTTGCAAATGCCGCTGGCCGAGCGCCAGATGCGCCACCAGCGGCTGCTGGCGCAGATTCGCCTGCAGGACGTCCACTGGTGGCGCCGCAGCTTTTTGCAGGCTCTGGCGGACGCGCCGGTGAACGCCTAGCGGCTCTCTGCATAACTCCCTGCGGTCTGTGATCGGCCGGGCTCGGGCGCGCTACCGCGTCGCTTTTCTTGCCAATAGCCCGGCTGTTGGCTGCAAAAAGACGCCTTGTGGCGCATCCTGACCCGACTGCCACAGTTCCGCCAGAGTTACGCAGAGGGTCCCTGGGGCTACGCCCGCGCTCTCGCGCAACCGTGGCGTCCACAGACCAAAGGGCCAAGCGGCTCCCAAGGTTGCGCGCCCGTGACGCACGCTGTCAGCGCGCTGGTCACCCGCGTGGTTTCGGCGTCCCGCCGGTCAAATCACACCAAACTCCCTCCGCCAGAGTCCCTCCGCCAGCCTCCTTTTCCGACCGCTTTGTGCCCCGCAAATAAAGCGTCGGCAAGCGCGTGTCTGCGAAACCGCCAATGCGGACGCGCGCCCTTCGTTGGCCACCAAATTATTACTATTCAATACATAAAACACATATAGTTTCATATACACAAAAAGTAGCAAATGTGTTTTGTGTGACTTTCCGCATCGACGCCTACTTTCAGCGATCCGGACGAAAGTGTTCACCCACTTTTTACCTGTTCTACCCTGTGTAACTCTTTGAAACTCGCGCAACTGGGTAGCTCTGTCGCGGGATTGTTGGCTTTTGGTCGCCCAAACACACTGAGGCCCAACTAGCGAAGTGACCCGCTGCTCAGGCAAATGCCTCGCAACGGAGCTTCGCTAGAGGCACCGGGCCAGCAGCGCGACGGGACACAAAAGACCCCAGCGCCGCCGGATTCCGGATGAGTCGTGATGGCAGCAGAAACCAGACGCAGCGCAGCCCGCAACGGCCGGGCAGCCAGCACAACAAAGGAGCACAGATGGTATCGAAACGCTCAACCCGGCCCGAAGTTCCAGTCTGGCCTGAAGACACCGTTCAGGTACCGGGTCTCCCGACTCAGTCTTTGATTGTGCCGGCCGTGCCGGGCGAACGAACCGGGGTCCATACCGGCGCCGGGGCGGCTCCGGCCTTAGACCTGGAACTTGCTGTTGTCCCGGTTTCCACACGAACGCAAGACCCCCGCTCAGGCCGTCAGCACAGCGCGCTGCCGCGTCACTCAGCCGACCTGCCGTCCAGGCTGCGGGTCCCTCTCGTCGGGAAAACGCGGCGCGTGCTGCATTAACCGGGCACCCGTCACCCACCAAATTTTCCAGTTTTGTCCGTTTCTTTTATTCATTTGTTTTCCGTACTTTTCATTCGCTTCTTCTAAACAAACCTCGGGGAGTTAACGATCATGGCCACCACAAAACCCAGCAACTTCACCGTCAACCTTGCCGATCTGCTCAAAATTCTGGAGCAGATCAAGATCGCTGAACGGCATGTGGTGACCGGGCAATTGCTGAATCTTGACGGCACCGCGGTCAGCCCGCTGCTTCCCGCCGGCTTGCGCACGGTGGACGGCAGTTTCAACAACCTGCTGCCGGGGCAAAGCCTGTCCGGTGCCGCCGACCAGGTGATACCGCGCCTGCTGACACCAGTCTTCCTAAATGACGCCGATGGCGACACCATGCCGCTTGGCCCATCTGGCTCCGGTGCGCCCACCATCACCAACACCAACTACGCCACCCACACCAGCGTGGCCGACGCCGATCCGCGCATCATCAGTAACCTGATTTCCGACCAGACGGTTGGCAATTTTTCAGCCGTCTTCAAAGCCCTTGAGCTGGCCGGGTCCCCTGACCCCTACGGCGATACACAAGCCATTCTGAATGCCTTTGCAGCGGCCAAAGCCGCCATGGACATGGTGACCGCCAGAGCAGCCGACGCCGCAGTGACCGCAGACGACCTGGCGCTGGCACAAACTGAACTAGCAGCCGCAGATGCCGCTTGGGCCGTGGCCGTGGCCGTGGTTGGTGGGGACCCGTTGGTCATCGATGCGGCCCAAGCCGATGCTGTCACGGCGGCGGGCACCCTCGTGGCAGCCATTTCGAGCAACCAGGAGGCGGCAACCACGCTGCTCGCCGCGCAGAACGCAGCGACGCTGGCCGCAACCACCGCCGCCAATCTGCCGGGCACACTGGGCCTGGAGATCTCGCCCAATGGCAGCATCGCCATCCTGAATCAGTCACCAGACATCGGTTTGTCGCCACCCTTCAACGGCTGGATGACGGTATTCGGCCAGTTCTTTAGTCACGGGCTCGACCTGATCCCCAAAGGCGGCAATGGCACGGTTTACATCCCGCTGCAGCCCGATGACCCGCTGTACGTGCCGGGCGGCCCAAACTTCATGGCGCTGCCCCGCGCTGCGACCGTCACCACAGCTGGTGCCGATGGCGTGATGGGCACGGCCGACGACCAGACGCATGAAACCATTAACACCACCACGCCCTTCATCGACCAGAACCAGACCTACACCTCGAACGCCTCGCACCAGGTGTTTTTGCGTGAATACAAAATGGTCGATGGCAAGCCGGCCAACACCGGGCACCTGATCGACGGCGCCAACGGCGGCATCGCCAACTGGGGCGAAATCAAGCTCCAGGCTAGAGACAAACTCGGCATCGAACTGAACGATTTCGACGTCCTCAACGTGCCGCTGCTGCGCACCGATGCTTACGGAAAATTCATCCCCGGAGTTAATGGCTTCGCCCAGCTGATCATCGGCGTAGGCGCCGATGGCGTTGCCAATACCGGCGACGACCTCGTGCTGGAAGGCTCACCAACGGCGCCGGTTGGAACCGCACTGGCCCTGCGCACCCACCACGCTTTTCTCGACGACATTGCGCACAACGCGGCGCCCGGCTATTTTGACCACGACGGCAATCCGGCCACGCCGAGAGTCGCCAAAACCGCCGACCTTGACACCCTCGTTGGCACTGCGGCGCAAGTTCAGCCGGCTGGCACCTACGACAACGAACTGCTTGAGCGCCACTACGTTACCGGCGACGGCCGGGGCAATGAAAACATTGGCCTGACCACGGTTCACACGATTTTTCATGCCGAGCACAACCGGCTTGTCGAAGCCAACAAGCTGACCATTCTGGCCAGCGGAGACCTGGCTGTAATCAACGAGTGGCTCGCCACCGATCTGACCGCCCTCTCCCAGATTCCAACCGATGCAGCCGGCATCGCCGCGCTGAACTGGGACGGCGAGCGCCTGTTCCAGGCTGCAAAGTTCGTCACGGAAATGCAATATCAGCACCTGGTTTTCGAAGAGTTTGCACGCAAGGCGCAACCCGCCATCAACCCCTTCGTTTTCACTGCCTCGCCGGATCTCAACCCCGCCATCGTCGCCGAGTTCGCGCATGTCGTGTACCGTTTCGGCCACTCGATGCTGACCGAGACAGTAGATCGCCTTACTGCGACCAACCAGATCGTGGGAGCCCCCGGTGCCGAGCAAATCGGGCTGATCGAAGCCTTTCTGAATCCTGTTTTGTTTGACCAGAACGGCGCCGTTTCAGCAGCCGTAGCGTCGGGCCAGATCATTCGTGGCATGACACGTCAAGTCGGCAGCGAGATCGACGAGTTCGTGACCGAAGCGCTGCGCAACAACCTGGTGGGCCTGCCGCTTGACCTGGGCGCGCTCAATATCGCTCGCGGCCGTGACACCGGTGTGCCGACCTTTAACGAAGCCCGCGCGCAGTTCTTTGGCATGACAGGTGACTCGCGCCTGACGCCCTATACCAGCTGGCTCGATTTTTCGACCCACATGAAGAATCCCCTGTCGGTCATCAACTTCATTGCCGCCTACGGCACGCACAGCAGCGTCATCGCCGCCACCACAAATGAAGCACGGCGTGACGCTGCAATAACGCTGGTGTATGGCGCGGCCGGCGAAACGCCCACCGCCAATGCGGACCGCATGAACTTCCTGAATGCAACCGGCGTCTATGCCGGCGGGACGCTGGGCGGTCTGAACGCCGTCGATTTCTGGATTGGCGGCCTGGCCGAAGAAAAGCAGGAGTTTGGCGGCATGCTGGGCGCCACCTTCAACTTTGTTTTTGAAGCGCAGATGGAGTTGCTGCAAAACGGCGACCGCTTCTACTACCTCAGCCGCACCCAGGGCATGAACCTGCTGAACGAGCTCGAAGCCAACAGCTTTGCCGAACTGGTCATGCGCAACACCGACCTTGGCCAGGTGGGCCAGGGGCATCTGTCAGGCGACCTGTTCAACATGCCCGACTACATCCTTGAAATTATCAAGGCGGTGCAGATTGGAGAAGACCCGACCGGTGGCAGCCTGCTGAGGCCGCTGTTTATTCGCCGTGACACAGATAACGATGGCGACAGCGACTTCCTGCAATTCAATGGCGGCCAGCACGTGGTGCTTGGCGGCTCGGAAGAAAGAGACACGCTGATCGGCGGCCTCGGCATCGACACGCTGTGGGGTGACGGCGGCAACGACCGGCTCGACGGCGGCTACGAGGCCGACAAGGTTCACGGCGGCGCCGGCGACGACATCATCACCAACCTTGGCGGAGACGACTTCCTGTTCGGCGACGACGGCAACGACGTGATCAGCATGGGTCTGGGC
>JAJAYS010000202.1 GCA_026786065.1 Polaromonas sp. | reverse complement strand
GGTCAAGGCCATGGCCGCCACAGCCGCCAATGGCGAGGCCCCGTGGGGCTACAACGCGACCTTGCCGGTGGTTTTCGGCACAGGCTCGGTGCTGAGCTTTCTGGAGTCCAACCCGGTTGCGCAGATCACCATCATTTACCGGCCGATTCTCTGGACCGTGTCCGAACGCTTCGTGCTGATCGAGTCGCAGGGCAAGCAGTATGCGTACTACCCCTCGGACATGGAAACCCAGATCCTCACCGACAAGGCGGTTATCGCGCCGTGGGGCAGCAAGCTGCGTTTCGTGCCGAAGGCGGCACTCGACGATGCCAGCCTTGCAGTTTTTTCCCGTCTTGAGCAGCGTTTTTCACAGGCGCGCCCGCAGTCGGAGCAGGACTCCTGGAAGGCCGGCATGGGCGCAGCGATGTCGGCGTCGCTGACGGTCGGGCTACTCGGGTTTTTGTGGTTCCAGATGAGCGGGCAGCGCAAGGCGCTCAAGTTTCTGTCGCCGTCGCAAATCAGCGGCCATATCGACGACCTGGTTGGCATGGACGACATCAAGGCCGAAGTCGCCCAGATACGCGACCAGTACGAACGCCGGGCCGAGTACGCCAGCTACGGCGTCAGCAAGCCGTTCAATGTGATGTTCAGCGGCCCGGCCGGAACCGGAAAAACCAAGCTCGCGAGCTACCTGGCCAAGGACCTGAACCTGCCTATCCTGTTTCACTCGGCAGCCAACCTCGAGACCGGGTTTGTCGGCGGCGGATCGGCAACGCTTTCGCGCATTCTGGCGCTGGCCAAAAAACGCAAGCGCTGCATCGTGTTTCTTGACGAGGCGCAAGACCTCTTCATGCGGCGCGGCGGCAATCGCAAGTTTGACGACGACACGCAAAATATGCTGCTGGCCGTGCTCGACGGGGTGCGAAGCACGTCGGACACCGAGATCATCTGGATCGTCGCGTCGAACTTCAGCTCCAGCAATCTGCAGATGGACGAAGCCATGTTGCGGCGCTTTCAGATGAAGGTCGATTTCCGCATGCCCAACCGGGCCGAGCGGCTGGCCATCATCGAGCACTACCTGTGGCAGCGGGACGACAAGGTGATGCCTGACCTGGACCTGCGCCACTTCGTTGAGCTGACCGAAGGCTGCAGCCCGGCCGACATCGAAACCATGGTGACGCAGGCCGGCATCATCGCGGTCAAGTCGGGCGGGATGATCGGCGAGGCGACGCTGATGCAGGCCGCCGAGCGGGTGCTGGTCGGCAACGTCAACGACAACACCACCAAAGAGCGCGAACGCGACCGCCGCATCATTGCCATTCACGAGTGGGGCCACTTCCTGATGGATTTCCATCACCAGCGCAAGCTGGCGCAGAACGACTGGAACGTGCTTCAGGCCGACATGAAAACCATCAAGATTTCGCTGAAGGCCAACCCGCGCAACAACGCGCTCGGCTTTGTGCTGCACAAGCAGGGCGACAACCTGCTCAAGACCAAAGGCGATATCGAGCACGACGTGCGCGTGCTGCTCGGCGGCATGGCCAACGAAGAGCTTTTTTTCGGCGAGCAGGGCACCACCAATGGCGCGCACAACGACATCACCAAAGTCACCAAGCTGCTGAACCATGCTGTTGGCGAAATGGGCATGTACCGCAAGACGCGGCTGAACTACGCGGCCTTGAACAAAGACGGCGCGCCCGGTATGCCCGACGAGGAAACCCGCGTCATCATGGAAGCGCAAAGCGAGCTGCTTTACGACCAGACCAAGACCGTACTTGCACAGTACATGGCACTGACCGAACACCTGACCGAATGCCTGTTGAAGGCCGGTGAAATGAGCCTGCAGGCCGCGCTGGTTGAAATCCGCCGCTTCGAATCGGATCACTTTGCCGATACGGCCGCGCCGGCGACACGGCCGCACGCGATGACGTTGTCACTGGCAGCCTGAACCTGCGGACCGATCCGGGCGCGTGTGGACTTCGGTTGGATCGAGCAACTTCCATAGCCGCTCTTTCAGCGTCAACGACGAGTCCAATCTGAATCTGCCGGCTGCGCCGTTTGCCCAGGCGCAGCGGGCGACTTTTGACGCCGACCTCCGGCTGTCGCGCCGGGTAACGCTGGCCGAATGGGAGGGCCGGAGCTGGTCCGACAAACTGCTCGACGCGCTCGACGCGCTCGACGCGCCCGACGCGCTCGCCGAGACGCTAAGTTCGCAGTTACGAGGCCTCCACAGCGGCAGAGGCGGGCGTAAGGGCTTGCCTACATATCCGTGTGCAGTTGACCGACCCGACATCGTGGAACCCCGAGCCGGAACAGCCCTCGAACTGCCTGGATAATTTTAAAAAGAGCAATGATGAAGATTCGCACTGTTAAACCAAAACACTGCCAAAAACGTCGGCTTGTCTGGTTGTCGGCTGCCGTACTCGGCCTATCGGCTCCTTTGTTTGCGCAGACAACCGACAGTCCGAGCAAGCCCGGTAACAAAAGCGCCGAAGCGAGCGCCACCCGGTCTGCGGCCCATAAAGGTTATCGGGCGCTCCGCGCCAGCAAGCTCATCGGCATGAAGGTGCAAAACCCGCAAGGGCATGACCTCGGGAATATCAGCAACATGGTTGTCAACATGAACACCGTGGACGTGCGCTTCGTGGTGCTCGAGTTCGATCCCGGCATTTTCAAGAGTGAGAAACTGTTTGCCGTGCCCACCACGCAACTGCGAATGGCCGCTGATAGCGACACCATCAGCTACAAGATGACTGCAGACAAGCTGGAGAAAGCCGCTGTTCCGGGC
>JAJAYS010000201.1 GCA_026786065.1 Polaromonas sp. | reverse complement strand
GTGCATAAGACCAGTCGCGAAAGCCGCCTTCGGTGAACTTCTGGATGTTGCCCTTGTGAACGATAGTCACGCTGGGCTTGTCGTTGTCGATGGCGTACTGAAACGCCTTGCGCACCAGCCGCTCGGTGCCTTCGCTGGACACCGGCTTGATGCCGATGGCCGAGGTATCCGGGAAGCGGATTTTCCTGACGCCCATTTCGTCAATCAGGAACTTGATAATCTTTTTGGCCTGGTCGGTTCCGGACTCCCACTCAATGCCGGCGTAGATGTCTTCCGAGTTCTCGCGGAAGATGATCATGTTGGTTTTTTCGGGCTCTTTCAGTGGCGAAGGCACGCCTTTGAAATACTGAATCGGCCGCAGGCACAGGTACAAATCCATTTCCTGGCGCAGCGCGACGTTCAGCGAGCGAATGCCGCCACCGACCGGTGTGTGCAGCGGGCCTTTGATCGACACCACGTACTCGCGCAAGACCTTCAGCGTTTCCTCCGGCAACCACACGTCGGGGCCATAAATCTTGGTGGATTTCTGGCCCGCATAGACTTCCATCCAGTGAATCTTTCGTTTGCCGGCATAGGTTTTTTGCACTGCGGCATCGACCACCTTCAGCATGACCGGGGTGATGTCCATGCCGATGCCGTCGCCTTCGATGTACGGAATGACAACCTGATCCGGCACGTTCAATGACATGTCGGCATTGGCCGTGATTTTTTGGCCTTCGGCCGGAACTTTGACGTGCTGGTACATGGGGCAAACTCCTTGAAAATAGGTCAGGGTGGAAGGCGGATTGCCGGGTGAATGCAAGCGCCGAAGAGCGAGGTCAATCATATCGTCCAGAGTGGGAACCCTGTGTATCTGGCTGGTGCCAGGCGACCCCGCGCACACGCACCCAGGATCAGTGCGCTTCGTCCCAGTTCCGCCCGATTCCGATTTCGGCCAGCAGCGGCACGCGCAATGCGGCTACGCCGGCCATGAGACGCGGTATCTCGGCGCGCAGCCATTCGGCTTCGGCCTGCGGGACTTCAAACACCAGTTCATCGTGCACCTGCATGATCATGCGGGTACCGCGCTTCTCGTCATCCAGCACCTGCTGCACCCGGTTCATGCTGAGCTTGATCAGGTCGGCCGCCGTGCCCTGCATCGGCGCGTTGATGGCCGCCCGCTCGGCGCCGCCGCGGCGTGGACCGTTGGGTGAGTTGATCTCTGGCAGGTAGAGGCGCCGGCCGAACACCGTCTCGACATAGCCTTTGTTTTTGGCCGACAGCCGGGTTTCGTCCATGTAGTTTTTGACGCCGGGATAACGCTGGAAGTATTTGTCGATGTAGGCGGCGGCGGCTTTGGTCTCGATGCCGAGATTGCGCGCCAGCCCGAAGCTGCTCATGCCGTAGATCAACCCGAAATTGATGACCTTCGCATAGCGGCGCTGCTCGCTGCTGACTTGGGCGACCGCCACACCGAACACCTCCGACGCAGTCGCGCGGTGCACGTCGATGCCTTCGGTGAAGGCGCGCAGCAGTGCCGGGTCTTCGCTCAGGTGCGCCATGATGCGCAGTTCGATCTGCGAGTAGTCGGCGCTCGCAATGACGCAGCCGGACGGCGCCACGAAGGCTTCGCGCACGCGCCGGCCCTCGGCGGTCTTGACCGGAATGTTCTGCAGGTTCGGGTCGTTGCTTGACAGCCGGCCGGTCACCGCCACCGCCTGCGCGTAATGCGTATGGACCCTCTTGGTGCGCGGATGCGCCAGCTGCGCCAGCTTGTCGGTGTAGGTGCCCTTCAGCTTGGACAGGCCGCGATGCGCCAGGATCCGGGCAGGCAAGGGGTAGTCCTCGGCGAGCTTTTCAAGCACCTCTTCATCGGTGCTGGGGGCGCCGCTTGGGGTTTTCTTGACCACCGGCAAACCGAGCTTGGTAAAAAATATTTCGCCGATCTGCTTGGGCGAGCCGAGGTTGAAGGGCTGACCGGCCAGCTCGTGGGCTTCGCGTTCGAGCTGCAGGATGCGGGCGCCGAGCTCGACGCTTTGCTTTGCCAGCATGGGCGCGTCGATCAGCACGCCGTTGCGCTCGATGCGGTAGAGCGATTCGCTGCTTTGCATCTCCAGCTCATAGATAAATCGCAGCCGGGCGTCGGCCTGCAGGCGCGGCCACAGCGCGCGGTGTACGTCCAGCGTCTGGTCGGAGTCTTCGCACGCATACTCCGCCGCTTTCGCGACATCGACCTGGTTGAATTTGATCTGGCTGGCACCCTTGCCGCACAGGTCTTCGTAGTTGATGCCGCTGCGCCCGACATGGCGTTCGGCCAGGCTTGCAAGGCCGTGGGGCTTGTGGACTTCGAGCACGTAGCTTTGCAGCATGGTGTCGTGCGCGTAGCCCTGCACCTCGATGCCGTGGTTGGCGAACACATGGCGGTCGTATTTAATGTGCTGGCCCAGCTTGGGCCGCTCAGGGTTCTCCAGCCAGGGCTTCAGACGCGCCAGCACCGCGCCCTGTGCAAGCTGCTCAGGGACGCCGGGGTAGTCGTGCGTCAGTGGAATATAGGCAGCTTCGCCGGGCGTCACGCTGAAACTGATGCCAACGATCTCGGCGCGCATCGCGTCCAGCGAGGTGGTTTCGGTGTCGAGGGCCACCAGCTCCGCGCTCTCGATGCGGGCCAGCCAGTCGTCGAACTGCGCCCACGAAAAAATCGTGTCGTACTTCAGGTTGCTGGCACGCGGCGCCGGCGGCGCCTGGTCGATCCCGGCCTCGTCAAACAGGCCCGGCGCCGCATCCGGTCGGCGCGGCCCCTTGCTGCCCCCCTGCTGCTCTGCAATCAACTCGGGCGGGGTGCTCTCGGTATCGATCTGCCGGACCAGTCCCCTGAAGCCGTATTTTTCATAAAAAGCCTTCAAAGCCTCAGTTTCCTGGGCGCGGATAGCTATTGAATCCATAGCGGGCAGGCCGCCGACATGCCCCGCCAGATCGCAGTCTTTCTTGATGGTCAGCAGCGCGCGGCCTTGTGGTAACCAGTCCAGCGCGGCCCGCAGGTTGTCCCCGGCCGCGCCTTTGATCTCGCCAGCGCGCGCGACCAGCGCATCGAGTGAGCCATATTCGAGCAGCCACTTGACCGCCGTTTTCGGGCCGACCTTGGCCACGCCCGGCACGTTGTCCACCGCATCGCCGACCAGGGTCTGGTAATCGACCATCAAACGCGGCGGCACGCCGAATTCGGCCTCGACGCCAGCCAGGTCGCGGCGCCGGTTGTTCATCGTGTCAATGACGGTGACGTGTTCATCGACCAACTGGCTCAAGTCCTTGTCGCCGCTGGAGATGATGACCTCGATCTGCTGGTTTGACGCGACGCAGGCCAGTGTGCCGATGACGTCGTCGGCCTCGACGCCGGGCACGTTCAGCACGCTCCAGCCAAGCAGCCGGACCACCTCATGAATCGGCTCGACCTGGCTGCGCAGGTCGTCGGGCATGGGCGAGCGCTGGGCCTTGTATTGCGGATAGAGCGCGTCGCGGAAGGTCGGGCCTTTGGCGTCGAACACGCAGGCGGCGTAGTCGGCGCGCACGTCCTTGCGCAGCTTCTGCATCATGTTGATCATGCCGCGGATGGCCCCGGTCGCCGGGCTTTGCGGGTCGCCCGGGATGGCGCGCAAATCGGGCATCGCATGAAAGGCGCGGTACAAATAGCTGGAACCATCGACCAGCAACAGGGTTTTTTTATCGATTGGCATGGCGGCGATTGTCGGGGAGTCTCGGGGAATCTCGGGGAATCTCGGGCTGTGCTGCGGCTTGCCGCGACCACAGAAGTGCGCATTCGTACGCCCCGTCTCGCAGCGTCAGCAGCGACGCGCCAGCCTACAATGGCACATGATATTTGCTGCCCAATACACCCTTAGCGCCATCTGCAGCCGGACGGCCATTGCCGCGTCGGCGCTGGCCTGTTCGGCCCTGTTTGCGCAGACGCCAGCGGCCCGGCCGGCCCCTACCCCCGGTACGCCCGAACCTCAAACCTCGGCGGGCGGCCGGGCCATGGAACGCATTCGCACCGAAGACGCCGGCTCGCGTATCGACGAACTGCGCGTGGGCGGCGAAACCCAGCAGATTACCGTCCAACCCAAAACAGCCGTGCCGGGCGTGCCGGCTTACGAAGTTAAACCGGCCGAAGGCGCGCGCGGCAATTCGCCCGATACCAGCAACCGCGACACCAACGGGTCGCGCGTCTGGAACCTCTTCAAGTTCTGACCGGCGGTTGCTGCGTGTTTTTGCCGGTCTGCGCGTGTCCGCGCCTGTTTCTCGCGCGCCTGCGGTCCTAGCAGTTTTTCAGGCGTGGCCGTTTACACCGAAGTCTCGTTCGACGAGGCCAAAGCCTTTCTGGCTCCGCTGCAGCTCGGCGAGCTAGCCAGTATCGCGCCGTGCGCCGGCGGCATCGAAAACACCAACTACTTCGTCGAGCTTGACTCCGGCCCTTATGTGCTGACGCTGTTCGAGCGTCTGGGATTTGCGCAATTGCCGTTTTACCTGTATCTGATGAAGCATCTGGCGACCCGCGGCATTCCGGTGCCCGACCCGGCGGCCGACGCGTCGGGCGAAATCCTGCACCGGCTCAAAGGCAAACCCGCCGCGGTGGTCAATCGGCTGCTTGGGCATAGCGAACTTGCCCCCACAGCCGGGCATTGCGCGGCCGTGGGCGAGATGCTGGCGCGCATGCACCTGGCCGGCCAGGATTTCCCGCGCCACCAGGCCAACCTGCGCGGTCTGCCCTGGTGGAACGACACCGTGCCGGTGGTGCTGCCGCACCTGGCCCCGGCACAGCGCAGCCTGATGCTCGGTGAGCTGGCCTACCAGAACCATATCGCCGCATCGCCCTCCTGGCAGGGGCTGCCGCACGGCGCGGTGCATGCCGACCTGTTCCGCGACAACGTCATGTTCGAGGGCGGCACCCTGACCGGTTTCTTCGATTTTTACTTTGCAGGCTGCGACACCTTGCTGTTCGACATCGGCGTGTGCCTGAACGACTGGTGCGTCGATCTGGCCAGCGGCGAGAACCGGCCGGTGCTGGCCGATGCCTTTCTGAGTGCTTACCAGTCGGTGCGCACGCTGAACCCGCACGAGCGCCGTCTGCTGCCGGCGCTGCAACGTGCCGCCGCATTGCGCTTTTGGCTGTCGCGGCTGTGGGACTTCCACCTGCCGCGCTCTGCGGCGCTGCTAAAGCCCCACGACCCAACCCATTTTGAGCGGGTATTGCGGGCCCGCCTGATTCAACCCCACACGCTGTGACGTCCGATGGCCTTGCCATTCGCCTTGTGCCAGGTGGACGGTCCGCAGCGGCAGTGCGGTTTCAGGCAAACTTTGCCGTCGGGCCGATTTTTTGATGCTGCGCCGCTTGCGCTCTTCTTGCCCGTCCCCTTTTTGCCGACCACCGCTTCATCCGTGACCCCATGAAACTCAATATCGTCCCCGCCCGAACCGGCCTGACCTGGGTCAAACTGGGCGTCAAAACCTTCATGCGCCAGCCGCTGGCGATGTCGGGCGTGTTTTTCATGTTTATCGCCGTGCTGTCGCTGGCCACACTGGTCCCGTTTATCGGCGCGGCACTTGCGCTGGCCTTGCTGCCGGCCGCGACGCTGGGCCTGAAGGCAGCGACCGAAGAAGCCAGCAAGGGCAAGTTTCCGATGCCAACCATTCTGATCAGCGCTTTTCGCGCCGGCCGGCAGCGCAAGCAGGCCATGCTGGTGCTCGGGGTGCTGTATGCGGCCGGGTTTCTGGTGATCATCGGCCTGTCGGCGCTAGTCGATGGCGGCCAGTTCGCCAAGCTGTACCTGGTCGGCGGCAAGATGACCGAAGAGATGGTCAAGGGCGGCGACTTTCAGGCGGCGCTGTGGGTCTCGATGGCGCTGTATTTGCCGCTGTCGCTGCTGTTCTGGCATGCGCCCGCGCTGGTGCACTGGCACGGGATGCATCCGGTCAAAAGCCTGTTTTTCAGCCTGATGGCCTGCTGGAAAAACTTTGCCGCGATGACGGTGTTCGGGCTGGCCTGGATGGGTGTGTTCATCGGAGCTGCCGTGCTGGTCGCGCTGATTGCCAGCCTGTTCGGCAGCCCGGCGCTGGCCGGTGTGGCGATGTTTCCGGTGGCGCTGATCGTGATGGCGATGTTTTTTACCTCGCTGTATTTCAGCTTCAAGGACTGCTTTGTCAGCGACGAAGCTGCGCCCGACGCCTTGGCCACACCCGAAACCCTGTCTCGATAACGATTTTTTATAAAAGACCTTGACATGAACCTGCCAGTGTCCAGGCACGCCGCTCAGCCCGCTCTGAACCCCCGACGTCGCCGGCCGGCTGCGTTTGCCCGCGCCGCCGTAAGCGTCCTGCTGGCCGGCCTGATTCCGGCTGCAGCGGTGCTGGCGGCCGACACGCCGGAGCCGGCACCGGCAGTCGCACCAGCGCCTATCGACCGCCTCGCCGCCGGCCGGGCCGCCATCCAGGCCCAGGACTGGAAAAAGGCCGTTACCGAGTTGACCGTGCTGGTGCGCGAGCAACCGGGTCTTGCCGACGGGCACAACCTGCTCGCCTTCGCCTTTCGCAAGCAGGCCACCAGCAACCTGCCCCGTGCTTTCGAGCACTACCGCATCGCGCTCAAGCTCGACCCCAACCACAAAGGCGCGCACGAGTACATCGGCGAGGCCTACCTGATGGACAAACAGCCGGCCAAAGCCGAAGAGCACCTGGCGCGGCTCAAAACCATTTGCGGCGGTACGGCCTGCGAGGAATACGACGATCTGGGAAAAGCCATAACCGGCTACAAGGCCGCAAACAAATAAACCGGCTGCCGAGCGGGGCCTGGCGCGCAAGCGTCGGGGCGGCACGGTCACCGCGCCCGACCCTTCCAGCGCATCCAGCGCGCCCAGCCAGTCTCAGCCCAGCACGGTCAATTTCGCCACCCCCAGCGCCAACCACTTGACGCCGTGCCGGGTGAAATTGATTTGTGCCCGCGCATCGTCGCCGCTGCCTTCGAGCATCTGCACCTGGCCCTCGCCGAACTTGGCGTGAAACACCTTGGTACCGGTCTTCAGGCCGTGCGCCGGCGCTGCACGCTGCGTCGGAACCGGCGGGCTCGCAAAGCGCTCTGCCTGCCCATTTTTTGACGAAAATACGCCACTAGCCCAATCAGAACGGGCGTTAGTAGCTCCTGATTTTGTAGCGCCTGCCCAGGCTCCACCAGCCCCCAAGCCGGACGAAAACCCGCCGTGCTTCGGCGTGATCCATTTCAGCGCCGCTTCGGGCAGCTCTTCAAAGAACCGGCTCTTGACGTGGTAGCGCGTCTGGCCGTGCAGCATGCGGGTCTGCGAGTGGCTCAAATACAGGCGTTTTCTGGCGCGCGTGATCGCGACGTACATAAGCCGGCGTTCTTCTTCGAGCCCGCCGGCGTCGTTCAGCGAATTCTCGTGCGGGAACAGGCCCTCCTCCAGTCCGGCGATGAACACGCAATCGAACTCCAGGCCCTTGGACGAATGCACCGTCATCAGTTGCACCGCGTCCTGCCCGGCCTTGGCCTGGTTGTCGCCGGATTCGAGTGCCGCGTGGGTCAGGAAAGCCAGCAGCGGACTTAGCGTTTCGCCGGTGTCGGCATCGGGGATCAGGGGACCCTCGCCCCCGCCCTCTCCCGGGGGGCGAGGGAGTACGGCTTCAAAGCTGCCCCTCCCTCCGGAAGAGGATTGCGGTGAGGGTGCATCCGGATCCAAGCCCTGGCTGGCGGGGGATTGGCTCAATGGCGACTGGCGGAGCGATGAATTTTGCGCCTCACCCAGCTCATCGACCGGCAGCGCCACCGCATCCCGGCCAAAGCCTTCCTGGCTGACAAACGATTCGGCGGCGTTGACCAGTTCAGCCAGATTCTCCAGCCGGTCCTGGCCTTCGCGTTCGAGCTTATAGTGCTCTTCAAGCCCGCTGTGCTGCAACACCTGCTCGATAATTTCGCGCAGGCTCAGGCCCGCAGTCTGCTCGCGCAGCACATCGATCTTCGCAACGAAGCCGGCCAGATTCGCACCGGCCTTGCCGGGCACCGCGCTGACCGCATCGGCCAGCGAGCAGCCGGCCGTGCGCGCCAGATCCTGCAGTTGCTCGATGCTGCGCGCTCCGATGCCGCGCGGCGGAAAGTTGACGACGCGCATGAAGCTGGTGTCGTCGTTCGGGTTCTCCAGCAGCCGCAAATAAGCCAGCGCATGCTTGATCTCGGCGCGCTCGAAAAAGCGCAAGCCCCCATAAACCCGGTAGGGCACGCCGGCATTGAACAGCGCGGTTTCCATCACCCGGCTTTGCGCGTTGCTGCGGTAGAGCAGCGCGATCTCTTTGCGCTCGGTGCCGTCCCGCACCAGTTGCCGGACTTCATCGACGAACCACTGCGCCTCGGCAAAGTCGCTGGCCGACTCGTGCACCCGCACCGGCTCGCCCGGCCCAGCTTCGGTGCGCAGGTTTTTGCCCAGGCGCGTGCGGTTGTGGCTGATCAGCGCATTGGCCGAGTCGAGGATGTTGCCGAAGCTGCGGTAGTTGCGCTCGAGCTTGATCTGGTGGGTGACCGCGAACTCGCGCACGAAGTCGGTCATGTTGCCGACACGCGCGCCGCGAAACGCGTAGATGCTCTGGTCGTCGTCCCCGACCGCGATGACCGAGCCGCCCGGCATGCCGCGCCCGGCCGGCGCCGCCGCGTCGCCCTGGCCGGCCAGCATCTTGATCCAGCCGTACTGCAGCTTGTTGGTGTCCTGAAACTCGTCGATCAGCAGGTGCCGAAAGCGCCGCTGATAGTGCTCGCGCACCGCTTCGTTATCTCTGAGCAGCTCGTAGCTGCGCAGCATCAGTTCGCCGAAATCGACCACGCCTTCGCGCTGGCACTGCGCTTCATAGAGCGCGTAAATCTCGACCTTCTTGCGCACTTCCTCGTCGCGCACCGGCACGTCCTTCGGCCGCTGGCCTTCTTCCTTGCAGGCGGCGATGAACCACATCAGCTGCTTGGGCGGAAAGCGCTCGTCATCGACGTTGAACTGCTTGCAAAGGCGCTTGATCGCCGAGAGCTGGTCCTGCGTGTCGAGGATCTGGAAGGTGGAAGGCAAATTGGCCAGCTTGTAATGCGCGCGCAGAAAGCGGTTGCACAGGCCGTGGAAGGTGCCTATCCACATGCCGCGCACGTTGACCGGCAGCATGCTGGAGAGCCGTACCAGCATTTCCTTGGCCGCCTTG
The DNA here is from genome assembly GCA_026786065.1 of Polaromonas sp. GTDB lineage: Bacteria > Pseudomonadota > Gammaproteobacteria > Burkholderiales > Burkholderiaceae_C > Polaromonas. The sequence continues at coordinate 360 of JAJAYS010000201.1, read as the reverse complement.
TTGGTAAACGTTACTGCCAGAATCCCGCTTGAGGACGCCTGGCCGGTTTGCAGCAGCCAGGCGATGCGGGTCGTCAACACGCGGGTTTTGCCTGAACCGGCTCCGGCCAGAATCAGCGCATGGGTCGCGGGCAGCGTGACGGCGGCCAGTTGCTCGGGATTGAGATTGTGAAGAAGCGGCGAGTCAGAAAAGTCGGAAAGGGCGTCAGCATGCATCCACCCATTGTAGAAAGGCGAGATGAAAACCAGGTCTTTTGACATGGCCTTGTCCAGCGGGGTTTTCGCTGGCTTCGCGCTGGCGCTGCTGCCCTGGCAAAGCGCCAGCGCCCAGGCGGTTTGCGCCAGCGACGGCCAGCCGCAG
>JAJAYS010000200.1 GCA_026786065.1 Polaromonas sp. | reverse complement strand
TCGTGGCACACGGTGCGCGACAACTTCGCCGAGGTCGGCGCGTTTTTGGGCGTGCTCGGCGGCTCGCTCGGGAAGATCGCGATGGACGTCAAGCTGTTGATGCAAACCGAAGTCGCCGAGGTCTTCGAGCCTTATGCACCCGGGCGCGGCTCGTCGTCAACGATGCCGCAAAAGCGCAACCCGATCTCCTGCCTGTACATCCACGCGACGATTTCGGTGGTGCGCCAGCTCGCCGCTTCGCTGATGGACGCGATGGTCGCCGACCACGAGCGTTCGACCGGCCCGTGGCAGATCGAATGGATCGCACTGCCCGAGATTTTCTGCCTGATGTCGGGCGCGCTGAAGCAGACGCGCTTCATTCTGGCCGGGCTGGAAGTCGATGCCGCGCAGATGCGCCGCAACATCGACCTGACGCACGGCTTGGTGATGTCCGAGGCCGTGATGATGGGGCTGGGCCCGTACATCGGCCGCGAAGTCGCGCATGACCTGGTTTACGACCTCTGCCGCGATGCGCTCGCGCAAAAGCGCCCGCTGATCGACCTGCTGGCCGGGCATCCGCAGATCGCGCCGCATGTGACGCGCGCGCAGCTCGAAGCGTTCTGCGACCCGATGAACCACCTCGGCCAGGCCGGGGTGATGGTGGACCGGGTGCTGGCCAGTTTGAAGGACGACTGAGCCGGCGCAGGCCGCGCCCGGCGAAGCGCGGAGCCACGCGCCGATAATTCCGGCATGAGCGATTCCCCAGTGAAAAAGCAGCGCATCGTCGTCGGTCTGAGCGGCGGCGTGGACTCGGCCGTCACCGCCTGGCTGCTGAAAAAGCAGGGCCACGAGGTCGTCGGCATCTTCATGAAAGACTGGGAAGACGACGACCGCGCCGCCGACTCCGGCGCAAACGGCAATACGGACGCCTACTGCACGGCCAATGCCGATTTTGTCGATGCCGCTGCGGTCGCCGACGTGCTGGGCATAGAGATCGAACACGTCAACTTCGCTGCCGAATACAAAGACCGGGTTTTCGCCGAATTCCTGCGCGAGTACCAGGCCGGCCGCACCCCCAATCCCGACATCCTGTGCAACGCCGAAATCAAGTTCAAGGCCTTCCTGGACCACGCGATGCAGGTAGGTGCCGACGGCATCGCCACCGGCCACTATGCGCGCGTCCGGCACAACACGGCCAGCCGCCGCTACGAACTGCTAAAGGGCCTGGACCCTGCCAAAGACCAGAGCTACTTTTTGCACCGGCTGAACCAGGCCCAACTGTCGAAAACGCACTTTCCGGTCGGCGCGCTGCACAAGTCCGGGGTGCGGCGTATCGCCGAAGAGATCGGCTTGCCGAACGCACAAAAAAAAGACTCGACCGGTATCTGCTTCATCGGCGAGCGGCCGTTCCGCGAGTTCTTGAACCGCTACATCGCCAGGGTGCCGGGACCGATCAAAAGCGACACCGGCCGGGTGATCGGCGAGCATGTCGGTTTGAGCTTTTATACGCTGGGGCAGCGGCAGGGCCTGGGCATTGGCGGGGTCAAGGCGAGAGGCGCCGATCTGCAAGCCGCCCTGGCGCGCGGCCAGCGCGGTGTGGGGGAACATGAACCGTGGTTCGTCGCCCGCAAGGATCTCGACACCAACATTTTGTGGGCCGTGCAAGGGCACGACCACCCATGGCTGCAATCGACCGGACTCAGCGCGCAAGACTGCAGCTGGGTCGCCGGCACGCCGCCTGCACCAAGCCGGCTGGCCGCCAAAAGCCGGTATCGGCAGGCGGATGCGGCGTGCGAGTTGCGCGCGGTATCTGCATCGACTTGCGAACTCGCCTTCGACGCGCCGCAGTGGGCCGTCACGCCCGGGCAATCCGCCGTGCTGTACGACGGCGACGTGTGCCTGGGCGGCGGCGTCATCTTCTCCAGTGTGCAAAACCGGGTGTCTCCGCCATACGCCGAAAGTGCCTGACTCAAGCTGGTTTAAGCGTCGAATCATGCTTTAGCCCAGGTAATATATGCGTAAGCAGCTATTAATTTAATAGCGACCGAGCGTTGCCACCGACAGTACGAAGTACCCGTGCGCGATGCGCTTGCCGAAAGCCGACTCCTTGGCCGCGATCTTGCCGAAGTGCATGTAGAAGTAGTCTCCGGCCATACCGCCGAAGGCGACGATGTCGGCCGCGGTCACGGTGCGGCGGTGCGTGGGCAGTGAGTCGCCGATCTGCAGTTCTTCGAAGGTGCGGCGGAACGGATGAATGTCGGATTCGCGCAGTTTCGCGCCGCGCAGATGTTCTCCCGTGATGGCGGCCAGCCTGGTCGGAGCGCGTGAGCAGCGTGGCCACCAGGCTGCCGCGACCGCGTGCGGCCAGCGCCCGCGCTTCGTCAAGGCCGTCGTAGCCCCTCAACGGGCTGACCGGGCCGTAGGCTTCGATGTCGTGTACCGCATCGTTCGTCAGAGGGTGACCGGCCAGCAGCAGCATGGGCGCGTAAAAAGCACCGTCGGCCACGCCGTCGCCCACGGGCGAAAAACCATCGCGCGCGCCGCACACCAGCTCGGTGTTTTTGAGCAGCATGGCCACGCGTTCGGCCACGTCGGCCTGCTGCGCATGGGGGGCCAGCGGGCCCCTGCGCACGTCTTCACGCGACGGGTCGCCAGCGACGATTTTGGCCAGCCTGGCCTTCAGCTTGTTGGCCACCGCATCGATATGCTCGCGCGGCACGATGGCGCGCCGGATCGCGGTGCATTTCTGCCCTGCCTTCACCGTCATCTCGCGCGCCACTTACTTGATGAACAGGTCGAACTCCGCATCGTCCGGCGTCACATCGGGCGCCAGAACCGCGCAGGGGAACGAATCGGCTTCGGCGTAGAACGAAATCGACTGGGCAATCAGGTTGGGATGCACGCGCAGCCTGGCTGCGGTGGTGGCCGAGCCGGTGAAGTCACCACGTCCTGACCCATCAACCGGTCCAGCAAATTGCCGGTATTGCCAACACAGGGCATGCCGGCCAGAAAGGCGGGCGCGAACTTTTCGGGCAGACCCCACACCGGAAACTGAAGGCGTTGATCTGTACCGCGATGCCGCCGCGCGGAGCCAGGATGTGGGTGCCGGCAAATGCGCCTTGCTTGCCCAGCGAGATGGCGGGGATACCGGCGGCTAGACCTTGAGCGGTGGCAATATCACGCATGGTCTCGGCCTGCATACACCGTTAAATGGGG
>JAJAYS010000199.1 GCA_026786065.1 Polaromonas sp. | reverse complement strand
TGAACCTGGAGGCGCGCGGTGTCAAGGCTGAAGACGTGGTGGTGCTGCCGTATGCCGAGCACGGCGTCAAGCTCTACGGCAACGTCATCATCGCGTCGCCCAAGCTGATCAAGGAGAACCCGCAGGCGGTCAAGGCGTTTTTGCAGGCATTCGCCAGAGGCGCGAAAGACGTGATGGCCAACCCGGCCGCCGCCATTGCCGACGTCAAGGCGCGCGACGGCATCATCAACACGGCGCTCGAAACGCGCCGGCTGCAACTGGCCATCGACAGCGTCATCAACAGCCCCGACGCGCGCGCCGACGGCTTCGGCCAGCTCAAGGGTCCGCGGCTGTCGCTGATGGCCTCGCAGGTGTCCGACGCGTTTGCCACCAAGAGCCGGGTCAACCCCGATGCGGTGTGGAACGGCAGCTTTTTGCCGAGCGCCGCCGAGCTGAATGTGCTGCCGAAGAAGTGAGCTGCGTGACGGCCTTACCCCGGTTCGCCATTCGCTATTTTTTTAATAGCGTCTTACGCCCGAATTAGCTGGGTTTCAGACACTTTTTCCTAAATAAAAGAACTATTCAGGTGTCGCGCTTGAAATTGTTTTTCCCTCTTCCTTTGGGAGAGGGTTAGGGTGCAGGCAGCCAGCTGTGGAAAAGTCACGAGAATCGCCATCGGGGAACCCTGTCTTGAAGACCGCAGCCCGGCCTGATCCCGGGCGTCTTCACGCTGTCCAGATGCGCGCAGGCGCATCTGGAGCCGCAGCGTTCAGCCCCTGTCCTCCCCCGAAAGGAGAGGACGCAAAAGAAATGACTGCATTCGGCAACCTGAGTGGTTACTAAACACATGACCCTACTTGCTGGCGCCAGGCCAAACGGCCCGCTCGTCGCACCCTTCGTCGATTTCCAGGGCGTCTGGCTGGCCTACAACGCGGCTTTCCTCGCGCAGCAGCGCTTTGCCGTCGAGGCCATCGACCTGCAGGTCGGGCGCGGTGAATTTATTGCCATCGTCGGCCCATCGGGCTGCGGCAAATCGACCTTCATGAAGCTGGCGACCGGTCTAAAGCTGCCTTCGCGCGGCAAGATCCTGATCGACGGCCAGCCGGTCGTCGGGCCGCTGAAAGTCTCGGGTATGGCGTTTCAGGCGCCGTCGCTGCTGCCCTGGCGCACCACACTGGCCAACGTGCTGCTGCCGCTGGAGATCGTCGAGCCCTACCGCAGCAATTTCAAGGCGAAGCGCAGCGAGTACGAAGACCGTGCCAGGCGCCTGCTGGCTAAGGTCGGCCTGGCCGGCTACGAGGACCAGTTTCCGTGGCAACTCTCGGGCGGCATGCAGCAGCGCGCCAGCCTCTGCCGGGCGCTGATCCACGAGCCCAAGATGCTGCTGCTCGACGAGCCCTTCGGCGCGCTTGACGCCTTCACCCGCGAAGACCTGTGGTGCGTGCTGCGCGACCTCTGGACCGAGCAGAAGTTCAACGTCATTTTGGTCACGCACGACCTGCGCGAGTCGGTCTTTCTGGCCGACACGGTGTACGTGATGAGCCGCAGCCCGGGGCGCTTCGTCGTCAAGCGCCAGATCGACCCGGCGCGACCGCGTGAGCTGGAGACCACCTACACCAAAGAGTTCATCGACATCGTTCACGAGCTGCGCGGCCACATCGGCGCGGTGCGTTCGGCCAGCGGCGCGGTGCCTGCGGCATGAGCACCAGGCGTGTCGAGCGCTGGGCGCCGTGGCTGCTGCTCGTCGCCACGCTGGCGCTGTGGCAGCTGGTCTGCAGCGTGTTCCAGGTCTCCGAATTCATCTTCCCTAGCCCGCTGCGCATTGCCGAGCAGACCTGGGAATTCAAGGGCGTCATCGCCGGTCATGCCTGGCGCACCTTTTGGGTCACGATGGTCGGCTTTGGCATCGCCATCGTCGTCGGCGTGCTGCTTGGCTTTGTCATCGGCAGCTCGCGCCTGGCGTATGCGGCGGTGTACCCCTTGATGACCGCGTTCAACGCGCTGCCCAAGGCGGCCTTTGTGCCGATTTTGGTCGTCTGGTTCGGCATCGGTGTCGGTCCGGCGATTCTGACGGCCTTTCTGATCTCGTTTTTTCCGATCATGGTCAACATCGCCACCGGCCTGGCTACGCTGGAGCCCGAGCTCGAAGACGTGCTGCGGGTTCTCGGCGCCAAGCGCTGGGACGTGCTGATCAAGGTCGGCCTGCCGCGGTCGATGCCCTATTTTTTTGGGTCACTGAAGGTTGCCATCACGCTGGCATTCGTCGGCACCACGGTCAGCGAGATGACGGCCGCCAACGAGGGCATAGGCTATTTGCTGATTTCGGCTGGCTCGGCAATGCAGATGGGTCTGGCCTTCAGCGGGCTGATGGTGGTAGGCGCGATGGCGATGGCGATGTACGAGCTGTTCAGCGCCATCGAAAAAAACACCACCGCCTGGGCGCATCGGGGTTCGCACGGCGGCTGAGAATGGGGTTGGAGAGCGGTTGCGAGAGGCATTCTCAAGAATCAAACAGCATGCGGAGGCGGCAAAAACACGCCTAAGCAGCTCCTTTTCTTAAAGGCAGATCGAGTGCTTGTTCACCGGTGCGCTTCTTCCTCGCCGTGGTCCAGCAGCTCCATCAGCCTGCGCGGGATCAAAAATTCCCGGCCAGTCCGAATCCATCGGTTATTCCACGCCGCGGCATTGCAAATCTACGAATGCGTCGAGGTCGGTCGATTCGAGGATGTACTTTTTCTCGCGTGTGATTTCGGCAGCGAAGTTGATCAGCCTCGCGGCTGGGCAGTCCGCGTCGGTGTCGTTGGGGAACAGCTACTGGCAAACATCTGCATGTTTGCTCCGCGATGGGCGTGAGGCAGTTAATGAGACGCGCCGCACGCCGCAGGGGTATTTAAGCGAAGCGGGTCGGGACTTGCGTTTCAATCCACCCCGCTTGTTTGACTTGGCCACGGTCTGCGTAACCGACGGCGCGAGCACGCGCTCGCAGTCCGCATCGCTCTTTTGATCTTTAAAGCAGTTAGGCTTTTCGATTCACATGCCCAACTAGCTATCCAGGGGCGCCTTGCTCGCGCATGAGCCGCCTCAAGCGCCCTTTCCGTACGCTCCTTGAACCGTAAAACGGAGGCCGTCCACAAGTAGCATGTGCGGCACCGTTAGCGCGGCGAGCATCACGAACAAAAGCTGAACCACGCGTGCATCAACAGAGGTCGTTTGAAGAAACTGCCAGCCGATTAGCAGGCCCGCGACTGTCGCCAGCATGGGACCCAGGGCGACCCAAGACAGGTTTTTAAAGGCGCCATTGACTGCGTATTTCCGGGTTCTAAGGATATGACGCGCGCCGTGCATGCCGCAAAAGAAAACCGTGAAGGCGACCAAGGGAGGCGCCCACAACGCAAGCGCCGCCACTGAAATCATCTCTAGACTTGCAAGCTGGTTTTTTCTAGCTCGAAGACCCGCTGCCAATAGGGTGGCCACCAGCCAGGGCACCGCCAGGACACGCAGACCGTTCGATAACTTAGCGGCCGCCTCGACATCTACGAGATGAGCAAAGAGGGCAGCAACTTCCTGCATGTGGAAAAGCGCTGGAAGTACGATTACCAGGCCACCATACAAGGCCCTTACCGTGGCTGGCGTTTCGCCTTCGGGATCGCCGGAGAAATGAAAAACTGAGGCAAGCAGGAACGTCGTAAGGAAAATACTTGGCGCAAGCAGCCACAGGGCAACCACGCAGGCAGCCAACGCGACGTAGAACGCCAGGAAGACCACCCATCCAGACCGCGACCGGATATGCCAAATCTGCTGGCCGAAAACGATATCCAGCGCACCGTGCGGAACGCCCAGAACCAGAATCGCGAAGGAAAGCACCAGTAGCTCAGCATGCGGTGAAGCACGTGGCAGCAGTAGCCCAAGCAATACGCACAACCACGCTGCAGCACTGAAAACAATCCCTTGCGTCCTGATGTCAGACCTGTTCGTCATCAGCGTCACCTTATTCCGGGAGTTGACAACTCAAGCAAACGCCGCTGCCTGAATGAAGTGGGTAGAGGCGATGCAGCCACTGGTGACCTGTAACGACCGATACGCCAGCGCCGGCTGCGCTCGCAACGCGGGGTTGCAAATGCTCGCAATAGCCTGCGCTATTGCTCTGCTTCGCGGCCTGCCGTGCACCGCAGTAGTGTCATTCACTACCAATCCGACAGTGAAGGGGCATTGGCAGCCGCCCGGATATCCTATTGCACGCCAGACTAGCTATACGCATCTTTCTGGCGGTAATGCTACCTACTTCTTCATCGATGCTTCTGATTCGCTTACGGCAACGGTCCAGATGATCAGACCAAAGGCGATTTTGTTTAGCACATCGGCTGCGTTGTAAATGATGTTGAGCGCGTTGGCGCTCGTCTCCGGGCTGCTGCCTGTCAGATAGCCGAAGAAGTACCCGAGCGGATAAATCGCCCAGCCAACCGTCACGATCAGGCGCATGGTATTGAACGCGGATTGCACTGACGGGGGTGCGCTCTGTGCGTTTATCTTTCCCGCCTGCCCAATAAAAATCTCATAAAGGATGAACGCCCATCCGGCCATGCCGATGATGAACGCAGGCCACACGGCCATGTACCCGGCCTCACCAAGGTAACCGCCGATCAACATCACGAGCGTACCGATCATCAGGCGCCAGAATACGCCCACAGGCACCTTCGTGATGGCCGACAAGATGAGATAAAACTCGATCATCAGCAACGGCACGGTGATCAGCCAGTCGATGTATCGGAACACAGTGGGCGTCGAGCCCGTAGCGACCCAAACATCACGCATGTAGAAATAATGCACCGCTGCCACCAGCGTCACCAAACCCGAAACGGTAAGCGAGGTCTTCCACTTGGGCGAAACCCGGTCTCGCTCTAAAAAGAAGAACACCGTGGCCGCAATAAGCGCCATTGAGATGATCCAGAACGAGATGCCGACGAAGTCGTCTTTTTCTAGAACTGCGTCTGTGGCTGCGAAAGCCTGGTTGGCCGTGAGGGCTAGTGAAGCGCCGATAGCGCTAATCTTGGCCGCAACTGGCCTGGTCGTTGAAATGATCATGCTGGTCTCCCTGAAAGTGCATGAC
>JAJAYS010000198.1 GCA_026786065.1 Polaromonas sp. | reverse complement strand
GCTTCGACTTGGGCGCAGCGGGTCGAGAAGATCATCCTGACGGCCTCCGGTGGGCCGTTCCTTGGTCGCGATCCGGCAAGCCTTGCAGGCGTCACGCCAGAGCAGGCTTGCGCCCATCCGAACTGGGTGATGGGGCGCAAGATTTCGGTGGATTCGGCCACGATGATGAACAAGGTGCTGGAGGTGATCGAAGCCCGGTTTCTGTTCGGGCTCCGGCCCAAGCAGATCGAGGTCGTGATGCATCCGCAAAGCGTGATTCATTCGATGGTGCAATACCGCGACACCTCGGTGGTGGCGCAGCTCGGCACGCCCGATATGCGGGTGCCGATTGCCTACGGTCTGGGCTGGCCCGATAGGGTCAGCTCGGGCGCTAAGCCGCTGGACTTTTCACGGCTTGCCGACATGACCTTCAGCAAGCCCGACGCGGCGCTTTTTCCGGGGCTGGCCCTCGCATGGCAGGTGCTTGATGCGGCGGACGGCAGCCCGGCGGTTCTCAATGCGGCCAATGAGGTCGCAGTGGCGGCGTTTCTCGACCGGCGGTTGCGATTCGTTGATATCCACCGGATAAATCAGGAAACTTTGGCGGCGGTGGCGGTCTCAGACGCACACCACGTCGAAGGCTTGCTGGCGCTCGACGAACAGGCGCGCCGCGTGGCGCTTGAGATTGTGAATAAGCTGGGAGAAAAATCATGTTGACTGTGGCGGCATTTCTGGTGGCCCTGGCAGTGTTGATCGCGGTACATGAGTATGGCCACTACCGAGTGGCGGTCGCGTGCGGCATCAAGGTGCTGAAGTTTTCAATCGGTTTCGGCAAGCCGATCTTCAGTTGGCGCCTCAAGGGCAAGCCAACCGAGTTCGTCATCGGCATGTTGCCGCTCGGTGGTTACGTACGCATGCTCGACGAGCGTGAGGCTCCGGTGGCACCGGAGGAGCGGCATTTGGCGTTCAATACGCAGCCGCTGCGTTGCCGCGCGGCCGTGGTCGCAGCCGGGCCGCTGGCCAATTTGCTGCTTGCAGTGCTGATTTATGCGGGCGTGAATTGGGTCGGCGTACTGGAGCCGCGCGCCGTGCTGGCCAGCCCTGTGGCCGGGTCTGTCGCCGAAGTAGCCGGTTTGCGCGGCGGTGAAACCGTCACCCAAGCGGCTTTCGTGGGTGAGGATCTGGAGGCGGTACGGTCGTTTGAGGATTTGCGCTGGCGGCTTACGCAAGGCGCGCTCGATGGGCGGGACCTGACGCTGATGGCCAGCCTTCCGGGGGAGTCCGAACGCCGGGTGGTTCTCCCGCTTTCTGGCATTGGCACTGCCGACGCCGACGCCAAACTGTTTCGCAAAATCGGCATCGTCGGACCCTGGACGCAGCCGGTGCTTGGTGAAGTCATGGCCGGCGGCGCCGCCGAGCAGGCCGGCCTGCGTGCCGGCGATCTGGTCCGGCGTATTGGCAGCCAGGACATCGTCGATGGCCAGCAGTTGCGAGAAGCGATCCGGCTGTCCACCCCGGCTACGGGCACTGCGGCCGCGGCAAGTCAGGCCTGGCAGATCATTCGGGCTGGCCAGACGCAAATCGTGCAGGTGACTCCTCAGATCAAGAAAGAGGGCGACACCCGGGTAGCGCGGATTGGGGCTTACGTGGGGGCACCGCCCGAGATGGTCAAGGTGTCGTATGGCCCGATTGATGGCCTGTGGAACGGGGCGCTTCGAACCTGGCAGGTTTCCATCCTGACGCTCAAGATGATGGGCAAGATCGTGATTGGCGAGGCGTCGCTGAAAAATCTCAGCGGCCCATTGACGATTGCCGATTACGCAGGCAAGTCGGCGAGCATAGGCTGGACCGCGTACCTGACATTTCTGGCATTGATTAGCGTGAGTCTCGGCGTGCTGAACCTGCTGCCTTTACCGGTGCTCGACGGTGGACACCTGATGTATTATCTTTGGGAGGCCGTCACCGGACGAGGCGTTTCCGACGTCTGGATGGAGCGCCTGCAGCGCGGCGGCGTCGCAATCTTGCTGCTTATGATGTCGGTCGCGCTGTTCAACGATGTCACCCGCCTCTTGGGCTAGCTAACTGGTCCCGGAGCGCTCGGGCACTTCCTTTCTTCATGCAAAATAAATTCAATCGATTCCGGATTCGCACGGCCTGCGCCATTGCCGCCAGTTTGTTGTTTGCCCATGCCGCCTGGGCGGTGGATCCTTTTACGGTCAAGGACATTCGGGTCGAAGGCTTGCAACGAGTGGAGCCTGGAACTGTTTTTGCGTCGCTGCCGTTTCGGGTTGGCGACAGCTATAACGACGACAAGGGTGCTGCGGCCATTCGCTCGCTTTTTGGCCTCGGACTTTTCAAGGACGTGCGGCTCGAGGTCAGCGGCGAGGTGCTTGTCGTCGTGGTGGAAGAGCGGCCGACCGTGTCCGACGTCGATTTTGTCGGTACCAAGGAGTTCGACAAGGAAACTCTGCTGAAAGCCTTGCGTGAAGTGGGCATCTACGATGGCCAGCCCTTCGACAAGGCCCTGGCCGACAAGGCAGAGCAGGAACTGAAGCGGCAGTACATCAATCGCAGTCTTTACGGCGCCGAAGTCGTCACCACGGTAACGCCGGTTGAGCGCAATCGCGTCAACCTGAGCTTCAACGTGGTCGAAGGCAGCATTGCGAAGATTCAGGAAATCCGGATCACCGGCAACCGGGCCTTCAGCGAATCTGCGCTGCTCGATCTTTTTGATCTGGACACCGGCGGTTTGCTTAGCTGGTACACCAAGTCGGACCGATACTCGCGCGCCAAGCTCAATGCCGATATCGAAACCCTGCGCTCGTACTATCTGGCGCGCGGTTACCTCGAATTCAGGATCGATTCGACCCAGGTTGCGATCTCCACTGACAAGCAGGGCATTGCGATCACGCTGAACCTTACCGAAGGTAACCGGTTTGTTGTTTCGGACGTCAAACTCGAAGGCAACTACCTAGACCGCGAGGACGAATTCAAAACCCTCGTTACCATCAAGCCGGGCGAGGCCTACAACGCCGATCGGGTCGCCGAAACCACCAAAGCCTTCACCGATTATTTCGGCACCTTCGGCTTCGCCTTTGCAAAGGTCGAAGTGCTGCCCGAGATCGACCGCGTCAACAACCGCGTTTCCTTCGTGATCCGGTCCGACGCATCACGCCGCGCCTACGTGCGCCGGGTCAACATCGTCGGCAACAACCGGACGCGCGACCAGGTCATCCGGCGGGAGTTCCGCCAATTTGAATCGTCCTGGTACGACGGCGACAAGATTCGTTTGTCGCGCAACCGGGTGGACCGGCTTGGGTTCTTCAATGAGGTCAGTATCGATACCCAGGAGGTCGCGGGCACGGCAGACCAAGTTGACCTGACCATCTCGGTTGTTGAAAAGCCCACCGGCAATCTGCAACTGGGCGCCGGCTTTTCGAGCGCGGACAAGGTATCGCTGCAGTTCGGCATCAAGCAGGAAAACGTTTTTGGCTCAGGCAACTATTTGGGCCTCGAATTCAACACCAGCAAGTCGAACCGTCAATTGGTTTTCAGCACCATCGATCCCTATTTCACGGTGGACGGCATTTCAAGGAACATCGATATTTATGACCGCACCACCAAGCCGTATAGTGGCCAGGAGGGCGATTACGCGTTGAAAACGCGGGGCGGAAGCCTGCGCTTTGGCGTGCCTTTCACCGAGAGCGACACGGTGTATTTCGGCAGCGGTTTCGAATCCCTGACCATCGTGCCGGGCAGCAACTTGCCGGTCAGCTACGCGAACTATGCGAACCAGTTCGGCTTTCGCACCAACTCCATTCCCCTAACGGTCGGCTGGTCGCGCGACACCCGTGACAGCGCACTGGTGCCCACAACCGGCCGCTTCCAGCGCACCTATGCCGACTGGGGCGTGTTGGGCGACGTGCGCTTCGTACGTGCCAGCTACCAGATTCAGCAGTACATCCCTCTGAACAAGCAGTTCACCGTCGCCTTCAATGGCGAACTGGGCTGGGGCAAGGGCCTGGGCGGTCAGCCGTTTTCTATTTTCAAGAACTATTATTCGGGCGGTTTGGGTTCGGTGCGTGGTTTTCAGCAGGGCTCGCTCGGGCCGCGGGACAGCGCCGGCCTGTCTATCGGTGGCCCGAAGAAGCTCACGCTCAACGCCGAGCTTGTCACGCCTTTTCCTGGCGCTGGAAACGACCGGACCTTGCGCATGTTCGGGTTCTTTGATGCTGGAAATGTGTTTGCGGAGAATCAGCAATATCGCTTCAGTGACCTGAGGGCTTCGACCGGCATCGGCATAAGCTGGATCTCGCCACTGGGGCCGCTCCGGCTTGCGGTTGCTTACCCGCTGCGCAAGGAATCAGGCGATAAAATAGAGCGCGTTCAATTTCAGATTGGTACATCCTTCTAATGAAGAATTCTCTCCATAAAATTTTTCTGACCTTCGCACTGGTTGCTGTCGGCTTGCCGGCGATGGCGCAAGAGTTCAAGGTAGGGGTCGTCAATCTCGACCGGATTTTTCGGGAAGCGAATTCGGCCAAAGCCGCGCAAACCAAGCTGGAGCAGGAGTTCAACAAGCGCGAGAAGGAATTGACTGAAAGCGGCTCGCAGCTCAAGGCGGCTTCCGACAAATTCGAGCGCGAAGCGCCGACGCTGGCCGAGACTGCGCGGGGCGCCCGGCAGCGCCAGCTGGTCGAGCAGGACCGCGAGTTTCAACGCAAACGCCGCGAGTTCCAGGAAGATCTCAACACGCGAAAAAACGAAGAACTGCAAATCGTCATCGAGCGCGCAAACAAGGTGGTCAAGGCGCTGGCGGAGTCTGAAAAATACGACCTGATTCTCCAGGAGTCTGTTTACGTCAGCCCCAAGCACGACATCACCGACAAGGTGATCAAGGCGCTGAACGCCGCACGCTGACCGTCTGGAACCACCGGATTGGGCTCCAAGGGCATCGTCAAATCCGGCACGGACATTGAGGGTGGCGTCGTGCGGCTGGCCGAGGTCGTCCAGGCACTCTCCAGCCGCATTCGCATCGAACTAATCGGCAACCCGGACCTTGAGATTCACGGGCTTTCGACGCTGGAAGCCGCTGGCCCCGGTGAGCTGAGCTTTTTAAGCCAGTCCAGATACCTGGCAAAGCTGGCTGCATCGCGCGCCGCATGCGTGATCCTTTCGGCGTCGGAGCGAGACGCTGGCGTGGCACGCGGCTGCTGCCTCGTCGTCGAAGACCCCTATTACTGCTTTGCACTGGTCACGCAGTGGTGGAAGGCCCGCCTGCGGCCAGAGCCTGAAGGTTTCGTGCATGCCAGCGCCTTCATCGACCCCACCGCGCGTATTGCCAGCAACGTCAGCATCGGCCCATTCGTCTGCGTCGAAGCCGGCGCGGTGATCGAAAGCCGGGCGTCGGTCGGTGCGCATTGCGTCATCGGCCGGGACGCGGTTGTCGGCAGTGCGACCCGGCTCGGGCCGCACGTAACGCTTGGCGAGCGTTGTCGCATCGGCGAACGCTGTGTGGTTCATGCAGGCGCGGTGTTTGGTGCCGACGGCTTCGGCTTTGCCCCCCATGCCGGCCATTGGGTCAAGATTGAGCAATTGGGTGCGGTGCTGATCGGCAATGACGTCGAAATCGGCGCCAACACCTGCATTGATCGTGGCGCCTTGCTGGACACGGTGATCGAGGACGGCGTGAAGATCGACAATCTGGTTCAGATCGGGCACAACGTTCGCATCGGCAAACACAGCGCGCTGGCCGGCTGCTCCGGGGTAGCCGGAAGCGCAGTGATCGGCGCGCACTGCACGGTCGGTGGTGGTGCCGTAGTGTTGGGCCACTTGAGCCTTGCTGATCACGTGCATGTCTCGGCGGCCTCGGTCGTGACGCGTTCCATTTCGAAGCCTGGCCATTACAGCGGTCTGTTTCCCATCGACGACAATGCTGCCTGGGAAAAAAACGCAGCCTCTCTCAAGCAGCTCCATGTGCTGCGGGACCGGCTCAAACAGATCGAGAAATGGATGGCAAGCAGCCTCGAAAAATCATGATGGATATTCACCAAATTTTGAAGCGTCTGCCGCATCGTTATCCGATCCTGCTGGTTGATCGGGTACTTGAGATCGAAAAGGGCAAGCGCATCAAGGCGCTGAAGAATGTCAGCATCAACGAACCTTTTTTTACGGGCCACTTCCCGCACTACCCGGTGATGCCCGGGGTGCTGATGCTCGAAGCGATGGCGCAGGCCGCCGCCTTGCTGGCATTCGATTCGCTGGATTACGTTCATGACGACAGATCGGTTTATTACTTCGCCGGCATCGAGGGCGCGCGTTTTCGGCGGCCGGTGGAGCCGGGCGACCAGCTCATCATGGACGTCACGCTCAACCGCATGAAAGCCGGCATCTTCAAATTTACTGGCGTCAGCCGGGTCGGCGACACGGTAGCCTGCGAGGCCGAGCTGACTTGTGAGATCCGCGCGCTCGCCTGAGCATGGCCTCTGCAACCGGATTCACCGGCATCCACAGTACTGCGGTCATTGACCCGCTGGCGCAACTGGATGCCTCGGTCAGCGTTGGGCCGTTCAGCGTAATTGGTCCGAATGTGCGCATCGGCGCCGACACCGCGGTGGGTGCGCACTGCGTTATCGAAGGCCATACGACGATAGGCCGTGAGAACCAGATATTCCAGTTCAATTCGCTTGGCGCGATTCCGCAGGACAAAAAGTACGCCGGTGAGCCGTGCCGGCTGGTCGTTGGCGATCGCAATACCATCCGCGAGTTTTGTACTTTCAACATCGGCTCGCCCGGTGGCAGCGGCGTGACTCGGGTGGGTGACGATAACTGGATCATGGCCTATGTGCATCTGGCGCACGACTGCCAGGTCGGCAACCAGGTCATCTTTGCCAACAATTCCCAGTTGGCCGGCCATGTCGAGGTCGGTGACTGGGTGATCCTCGGTGGCTTCACCGTAGTGCACCAGTTCGTGCGGCTGGGCGCACACAGCATGACGGCCATGTGTTCACTGCTCTTCGCAGACCTGCCGCCTTTTGTCATGTGCCAGGGTCAGCCGGCCGCTGCGCGTTCGATGAATTTCGAAGGCCTGAAGCGGCGGGGGTTTTCGGCTGAACGGATCGCTGCCGTCAAAGCAATGTACAAGGCGCTGTACCGCGACGGCCTTACGCTGGAGCAGTCCAAGGCGCGCATAGCCGACTTGACGACCGCGCATCCCGATGCCGCTGCCGACGTGCTGGCGATGCTCGGCTTTCTGGACCAAAGCTCTCCGCAGCGCGGCATCGTTCGCTAGCGCATGCCGCAGGCACCGGCCTTCGTGCCAAACGCGCCGCCCGCCCAAGTAGCCCCCGTTGCTTCGGCTTCGCCACCAGCCGCTGGCCGGGCCTTGATGCTTGCGATGGTCGCCGGTGAAACCTCTGGTGACCTGCTGGCCGGACTGTTGCTCGAAGGCTTTAAAGCGCGCTGGCCAGCGCTGACGGCCTGTGGTGTCGGAGGTCCCGCGATGCGCGCGCGCG
The DNA here is from genome assembly GCA_026786065.1 of Polaromonas sp. Lineage (GTDB taxonomy): Bacteria > Pseudomonadota > Gammaproteobacteria > Burkholderiales > Burkholderiaceae_C > Polaromonas. The sequence continues at coordinate 5,383 of JAJAYS010000198.1, read as the reverse complement.
GCTTTGACGCCTGGTGGCCCAGCGACAAGCTTGCGGTGCGCGGCTACGTCGAAGTGCTGCGGCACTACCGCGAGATCGTTGGCATCCGCCGGCAGCTCAAGGCGCGGCTGTTGCAGGCGCCGCCGGACGTTTTCATCGGCGTCGATGCGCCGGATTTCAATCTGAACCTGGAAGCCGACCTGAAACGTCAGGGCGTGAAAACTGTGCACTTCATCAGCCCGGCAGTGTGGGCCTGGCGTGCCGAGCGCATCGAGAAAATTCGGCGCAGCGTGGATCACGTACTGTGCATTTTTCCGTTCGAACCGGCGCTGCTCGCCGCGCACGGCATCGAGGCGAGCTACGTCGGCCATCCGCTGGCAAGCGTCATTCCGATGCAGCCAGACCGGCTCGCGGCGCGCCGGGTGCTCGGCTTCGACGCAGCCGACACCGTGGTCGCGATCTTGCCGGGAAGCCGGAAATCCGAGATTCAGTATCTTGCTGACAGGTTCTTTTCGGCTGCAGCCCTTATTTCACGAGCGCAACCAGCTATAAAATTCGTAGTACCTGCGATTCCTGCCTTGCGCGAAACCCTGGTGCGGGCGGCCGCTGCTGCCTGCATGGGGGAAAACCTGAAGATCATCGAGGGCCAGTCGCACGCTGCGCTGGCGTGCTGTGATGTGACCCTGGTCGCCAGCGGCACCGCCACGCTCGAGGCCGCGCTGTTCAAGCGACCGATGGTGATCGGCTACAACATGCACTGGCTGTCGTGGCAAATCATGCGGCGCAAAAAGCTGCAACCCTGGGTCGGGCTGCCCAATATTTTGTGCCGCGATTTTGTGGTGCCGGAGTTGTTGCAGGACCAGGCGACACCGCAGGCACTGGCTGAGGCGGTGCTGCAATGGACCGATGCCCGCACCACCGAACCTGAGAAAATAACCGCACTCGAAATCCGATTCACGGCGCTGCATGTCGAGTTGCTGCGCGATACGGCCACCCTTTCCATCGATGCGATCCAGCACCTTCTTGAACGCTGAACAGGCTGCTTTTTCCTGGGACCCCGCTGGCTTGATGGCCGGCGTCGATGAGGCCGGGCGTGGCCCGCTGGCTGGTCCGGTGGTGGCGGCGGCCGTGATTCTGGACGAGTTCAATCCAATCGCTGGACTGGCCGATTCCAAAAAGCTCAGCGCCGCCCGACGCGAAAAGCTCTACGACGAGATTCGAGCCAAGGCGCTATGCTGTTCGATCGCATTGGCGACGGCCGAGGAGATCGACACCCTCAATATTTTGCAGGCGACCATGCTGGCGATGAAACGCGCGGTAGAGGGACTGCGCCTGAAGCCGTCCAAAGTGCTGGTTGACGGCAACCGGCTGCCGACGTTGGTCATCCTGGCCGAGGCGATTGTCAGGGGCGACGCGCTGGTGCCGTGGATTTCGGCTGCATCGATCCTGGCCAAGGTCTATCGCGATCGCTGGTGCGACGAGTTCCACAACGAATACCCGCAGTACGGATTTGCCGGACACAAAGGCTACGGCACGGCCGAGCACCTGGCGGCGCTGCGTGAACACGGCGCCTGTCCGCAGCATCGCCGCTCTTTCGCGCCGGTGGCGGAGGTGCTGCGGTGACTGGCGGCGCGACCGCTGCCGCAGCACCCGTCACCCGCATCACGTCCCGGGACAACCCGCTGATCAAGGAGCTGCGAAAGCTCTCTCAAGACGGCACGGCCTACCGCAGGCAGCACCGCGTCTGGCTGGAGGGCGACCACCTGTGCCGTGCGGCGCTGTTGCGCGGCCTGAAACCAATTCTGGGTGTTTTCCTGGAGTCATTCTGGCCTGCAGCCAAACCAGAATATGCGCAGGCAGCTATTAAAAACGTAGCGCTTACGGATGCCTTGATGCGTGAGGTCAGTGGCCTCGAATCCCCGGCCCCGATGGGCTTCGTCGTCGATCTGCCGGCTGCGCCAGCAGTCCAGCCAGGCGCCGCCACCGTAATCCTCGACCGCGTACAGGACGCCGGTAACGTCGGCTCCATCCTGCGCAGTGCAGCGGCGTTTGGCTTCACTCAGGTCATTGCGCTCAAGGGCGGCGCCGCCCTGTGGTCGCCCAAGGTGCTGCGCGCCGGCATGGGCGCGCACTTTGCGCTCAGGCTGTTCGAATCGGTGGAGCTGGAGGCGCTCGACGTCTTGACTGTGCCCATCGTTGCGACCAGTTCGCACCAGGGCAGCCTGCTTCATGCGCAGAGCCTGCCGGCGCCTTGTGCCTGGGTGATGGGCCATGAGGGGCAGGGCGCCAGCGCGGCGCTGCTGGCGCGTGCGTCGCTGACGGTGCGCATCCCCCAGCCAGGCGGCGAAGAGTCACTCAACGTCGCCGCCGCAGCGGCCATCTGCCTCTACGCCAGTTCACTTCCCCGTTCATAAGCGACGCTGCGAAACGCCCCATAAACGGCAAGAAGGCCACAGCCATCAAGCGACCGTGGGGGCCGCTCCCCGAGGAGAGGCCGCGGACCTGGCTCTGCCAGCCCGCAGGCGCAGCGGCCTCCTCGGGAGGCAGGGAGCCACATGAAGTGGGCGACCTTAACGCGTTATATACTCAGTGGCTTTTCAAACACAGCTTCGCCCGAGCTTATAGAAAGCCAATTCCCTCTCAAAAGCAGCTAGCAATAGTCTCTTAAAAGACGCCTTGCGCATGCTTGGGCGAACCGTAACCATTTCGGAGAACCCAGTGCTTTTGTCTTTACAGGGGAACTCGCCTCAATCCCGCCACGCCATACTGGCGCTTGCCGACGGCAGCGCCTTTGTCGGCACCGCCATCGGTGCGCAAGGCTCCACCACCGGCGAGGTGGTGTTCAACACCTCCATGACCGGCTATCAGGAAATCCTGACCGACGCCAGTTACTGCCAGCAAATTGTTACGCTGACCTATCCGCATATCGGCAACTACGGCATCAACAGCCAGGACATCGAAGCCGACAAGATTCGTGCAGCCGGCCTGATCATCAAGGACTTGCCGCTGCTGGCATCGAACTTCCGATCGACCATGACCCTGTCTGACTATCTGGTCAGGGAAGGTACGGTGGCCATTGCAAACATCGACACGCGGCAGCTGACGCGCCATCTGCGTACGCATGGCGCCCAGAACGGCTGCATTTTGGGGCTTTCCGCCGGGGAGGCGGTGACGCAGAGCGCCATCGACAAAGCGGTTGCCTCGGCAAAAGGCGCCGCAAGCATGGTCGGCCTGGACCTTGCCAAAGTCGTTTCCACGCAGCAAACCCATCAGTGGACGGAGACCGAGTGGAAGCTGATCAACCTGGAAGGCAAACCGGGCTACGGCGTTCAGATCACACCGAAGTTTCATGTCGTCGCGTTTGACTTCGGTATCAAGAAAAATATCTTGCGCCTGATGGCCGAGCGCGGTGCACGCATTACGATCGTGCCGGCTCAAACGCCTGCTTCCGACGTTCTCAAACTCAAGCCCGACGGGATCTTCCTGTCCAACGGACCGGGCGACCCGGAGCCGTGCGATTACGCGGTGAATGCGGTACGTGAGCTGATCGAAACCGGCATTCCCACCTTCGGTATTTGCCTGGGCCACCAAATCATGGCCCTGGCAAGTGGCGCGAAAACCTTCAAGATGAAGTTTGGCCACCACGGCGCCAACCATCCAATAAAAGAACTTGACAGCGGCCGCGTCAGCATAACCAGCCAGAACCACGGCTTTGCGGTTGACGAGACGACACTGCCGGCCAATCTGCGTGCCACACACATAAGCCTGTTCGACGGCACGCTGCAAGGCCTGGAGCGCACCGACAAACCGGCCTTTTGCTTTCAGGGACACCCCGAAGCCTCGCCCGGCCCACACGATATTTCGTATTTGTTTGACCGCTTCACGGCCCTGATGGAACAACGCACCCATGCCTAAACGCACAGACATCAAATCGGTCCTGATCATCGGTGCCGGCCCCATCATCATCGGCCAGGCGTGCGAGTTCGACTACTCCGGTGTGCAAGCCTGCAAGGCGCTGCGCGAAGAAGGCTACAAGGTCATTTTGATCAACAGCAATCCGGCGACGATCATGACCGACCCGGACACGGCCGATGTGACCTACATCGAACCAATCACCTGGCAAATCGTCGAGAAAATCATTGCGCGCGAAAAGCCGGATGCAATTTTGCCGACCATGGGCGGGCAAACCGCGCTCAACTGCGCGCTCGACCTGTGGCGCCACGGGGTGCTCGACAAATACCAGGTTGAACTGATAGGCGCCAAACCCGAGGCCATCGACAAGGCCGAAGACCGGCTGAAGTTCAAGGATGCAATGACCAAAATCGGTCTTGGTTCGGCCCGCTCGGGTATTGCGCACACCCTCGAAGAAGCCTGGGCAGTGCAGAAGTCTCTTGGTTTCCCGACTGTGATTCGCCCCAGCTTCACTTTGGGTGGGACCGGCGGCGGCATCGCCTACAACCCGGAAGAGTTCGAAGTCATTTGCAAACGCGGGCTGGAGGCATCACCCACCAGTGAGCTGCTGATTGAGGAGTCGTTGTTGGGCTGGAAAGAATATGAGATGGAGGTCGTGCGCGACACCGCGGACAACTGCATCATCGTCTGCTCGATTGAAAACCTGGACCCGATGGGCGTGCACACCGGTGATTCGATCACCGTGGCGCCGGCGCAGACGCTGACCGACAAGGAGTACCAGATTTTGCGCAATGCCTCGCTGGCTGTGCTGCGCGAGATCGGTGTGGACACCGGCGGCTCCAACGTCCAGTTCGCCATCAACCCGGTCGATGGCTGCATGGTGGTTATCGAGATGAATCCGCGTGTGTCGCGGTCCTCTGCGCTGGCGTCGAAGGCCACCGGCTTTCCTATCGCCAAGGTGGCGGCCAAGCTGGCGGTGGGCTACACGCTCGACGAATTACGCAACGAAATTACCGGTGGCGCCACGCCGGCCTCGTTTGAGCCGAGCATCGACTATGTGGTCACCAAGATTCCCCGCTTCGCCTTTGAAAAATTCCCGACCGCCGATGCGCGACTGACGACGCAGATGAAGTCGGTCGGCGAAGTCATGGCAATTGTACGCACCTTCCAGGAATCGTTTCAGAAGGCGCTGCGCGGTCTGGAAGTCGGTGTCGATGGCATGAACGAGAAAACGCGAGATCGGGAAGTGCTTGAAAAAGAGTTGGGTGAGCCTGGCCCCGAGCGCATCTGGTACGTCGGAGACGCGTTCGCGCAGGGCATGAGCGTCGATGAAGTCTTTGCGCTGACGAAGATCGATCCCTGGTTTCTCGCGCAGATCGAGCAGATCGTGAAGATTGAACTTGAGCTCGAAACCACGTCGCTCGAACAGATCGACGCGGCCACGCTGCGCGCGCTGAAGCAGAAAGGCTTTTCGGACCGCCGCTTGGCCCGC
>JAJAYS010000197.1 GCA_026786065.1 Polaromonas sp. | reverse complement strand
CCGACTTTGATGACGCCGGCCCAGCCTCGTCAGGCTGGTGGCCTGCGGGGGAATTGGTGCAGCGCAACATGATACAGTCCTCCGCTGATCACGCAGCAGCCCTACCATAGGACCTTGTAGTTCCTGAGCCATTGTCGCTTGCCTTCGCTGCGGCGACCGACCTGCCGATGGGGCTGTTTTTGCGACTATTCCGAAGGTCTTTTCATGAAAATTCACGAGTACCAGGGCAAGGAAATCTTGCGCAATTTCGGCGTGCCGGTGCCGCGCGGAATTCCGGCGTTCACCGTCCAGGAGGCGGTTGAGGCGGCCCAGAAACTGGGCGGCCCGGTGTGGGTGGTGAAGGCGCAAATCCATGCCGGCGGCCGCGGCAAGGGCGGCGGCGTCAAGCTGGCGCGCAGCATCGATGAAGTCAAAAAGCTCGCGGGCGAAATCCTCGGCATGCAATTGGTGACGCACCAGACCGATGCGGCAGGCCAGAAGGTTCGCCGCCTGTTGATCGAAGACGGCGCCGACATAAAAAAAGAATATTACGTATCGGCCGTGACCGACCGTGCGACGCAAAAGGTCGCATTCATGGCGTCGTCCGAAGGCGGAATGGACATCGAGGAAGTGGCGCACGCCACGCCCGAAAAAATCATCAAGGTGTTCGTCGATCCGTCCGAGGGCTTGACTGCGGCCCAGGCAAAGGAACTTGCCGACGGCATGACGGTGCCGCCTGGCTCCACGGCGCAGGCGGTCGATGTGCTGCAAAAGCTCTACAAATGCTACATGCAGACCGACTGCAGTCTCGCCGAGATCAACCCGCTGATCCTCGAAGGCAACGGCGGCATCAAGGCGCTTGACGCCAAATTCAATTTCGATCCGAACGCGCTGTTCCGGCATCCCGAAATCGTGGCCTTGCGCGACCTGGACGAAGAAGACCCGGCCGAAGTTGAGGCGAGCAGGTTCGACCTGGCCTACATCAGCCTCAGCGGGAACATCGGCTGCCTGGTCAACGGCGCCGGTCTGGCCATGGCCACCATGGACACCATCAAGCTGTTCGGCGGCGAGCCGGCCAACTTTCTGGACGTGGGGGGCGGCGCCACCGCAGAGAAAGTCACCGAAGCCTTCAAGATCATGCTGAAGAACCCCGAGGTCAAAGGCATTCTGGTGAACATTTTTGGCGGCATTATGAAATGCGACACGATTGCCGAAGGCGTGATCACAGCCTGTAAAGCGGTCAACCTGTCGGTTCCACTGGTGGTTCGCATGAAAGGCACCAACGAAGACCTCGGCAAAAAAATGCTGGCGGATTCCGGCCTGCCGATTATTGCTGCCGACACCATGGCCGAAGCCGCGACGAAAATCGTTGCCGCAGTAGCCCCTTAATTTTTGCGGCAGGCCACAGCCCGCCTTCGCGGGATGGCTCTGTCGCCACCTGAAACTGGAGCCACGATGTCCATCTACATCAACAAAAACACCAAGGTCGTGACGCAAGGAATTACCGGCAAGACCGGGCAATTCCACACCCGCATGTGCCGCGACTACGCCAACGGGCGGGCCGCCTTCGTGGCGGGCGTGAACCCCAAAAAGGCGGGTGAAGATTTCGAGGGCATCCCGATTTTCGCCAATGTCTCGGAAGCCGCGCAGGCCACCGGCGCCACGGTTTCGGTGATCTACGTGCCACCCGCCGGCGCGGCCGCCGCCATCTGGGAGGCGGTCGAGGCCGACCTCGACCTGGCGATCTGCATTACCGAGGGCATCCCGGTGCGCGACATGCTTGAAGTGCGCAGTCGCATGAAGGCCAAGGAAGCGGCCGGCGGCAAGCAGACGCTGCTGCTGGGTCCGAATTGTCCGGGTCTTATCACGCCGGACGAGATCAAGATCGGCATCATGCCCGGACACATTCACCGCAAGGGCCGCATCGGTGTCGTCAGTCGCTCGGGCACGCTGACTTACGAAGCCGTGGCCCAGTTGACCGAGATCGGCCTCGGCCAATCGAGTGCGGTAGGCATTGGCGGCGACCCGATCAACGGCCTGAAACACATCGACGTGATGCGCGCCTTCAACGACGACCCGGATACCGACGCGGTCATCATGATCGGCGAAATCGGCGGCCCGGATGAAGCCGACGCCGCCGAGTGGTGCAAGGCCAACATGAAAAAACCGGTGGTTGGTTTCATTGCCGGCGTGACCGCGCCGCCCGGCAAACGCATGGGGCACGCGGGGGCGCTCATTTCTGGTGGCGCCGACACCGCCGATGCGAAGCTGGCGGTCATGGAGGCCTGCGGCTTCACGGTGACGCGCAACCCGTCGGAGATGGCCAAGCTGCTCAAAGGACTGCTTCGCTGAGAGACCAGGGCATCTGAGCTGCGCAATGCTGCATTCAGGTGCGCTTCTTATTTCGACAAGCCCGCCAGCCGACCCGACACAGCATTAAGCCCCAACCCAATGTAACTGGCGCACAGGCTGAAACAGCCTGGTCGATGCAGCCCGCAACCGCGCGCGGCCAAAACACGGCGTGCTGCGTCGTAACAAATTGTTAGTTGCCAATCGACAACGAGTAGTAAATCAGTTTGCAATTCGGCCGCTATTTTTGCGGCTTGCTCTCGGCCGGTTCAAAACGGCCTTGTTGATGGCGGGGGCGTCTGTTATCGTCTGCGATCACGTCTGTAACTATGCAGATACATTTAATAGCTCTGAATTCGAGAGCGCGGTCCGCCGGGCCCCAGTAGCGCACGCATCATGATTTATGACATCTTTACGCAGACCGACCCGGGGCTGACACGTGAAAATAATGAAGACGCCATCGCCGTTGATCCGCTGACCGGACTGTGCGTACTGGCCGATGGCATGGGCGGATACAACGCCGGTGAAGTCGCAAGCGGCATGGCGACCGCGTTTATCAAGACCGAGATGGCGCGCTGGCTGGAGCACACCGGGGCCAGTGCCAGTTCCAGGGATGTACGCCGGGCGCTGGAGATCTGCGTTGAAAATGCCAACCATTCGATCTTCAACGCCGCGAGCTCCAATCCGCAGTACCGGGGCATGGGTACGACGCTGGTCCTCGGCGTATTCCAGGGTCAGCGCGTTACCTTGGGCCATATCGGTGATTCCCGCTGCTATCGCCTTCGCGGGCACGCTTTCCAGCAATTGACCAAAGACCATTCCCTGCTGCAGGAGCAACTCGATGCCGGGTTGATCTCGCCGGAACACGCGCATATGTCCCTTAACCGCAATTTGGTGACGCGCGCTTTGGGTGTTGAAAGCGCGGTGCAGCTTGAATTGAACGAGCACAAAGCCGAGCCGGGCGACTTGTACCTTCTGTGTTCCGATGGGTTGACCGACATGCTTTTCGACACCGACATCGCGTCCATTCTTCTGGAGCCGCATTCCCTTGAGAAAAAGGCAGCGAGCCTGGTGCATCGCGCCAACGAGCAGGGCGGGCGCGATAATATTTCGGTCGTCCTGGCGCAGGCTAGGGACGGCGGCGCAAAGCGCGGCGTGCTGGCGCGACTGCTCGGCAAATAAGATGCACCCGGGAAAAGCAGGAAGACAGGACAGGCCATGCCAAGAATGATCGTTTCCATCGACGGCGTCGTGATTCGCGAATTGCAAGTTACCAAAGACCGCACATCCCTGGGCCGAAGGCCTTACAACGATCTGGTCATTGACAACCTGGCGGTCAGCGGTGAACACGCGGTGCTTCAAATGTCGGGCAACCAGTTCTACCTTGAAGACCTCAGCAGCACCAACGGTACGTTTGTCAACGGCCGCGCGGTGAAGAAGCACCTGATGCAGGACAACGACGTCGTCGAAATCGGTAGATACAAGATCAAGTACGCCAACGACGGCATGCCGGAGGATCAGGATCGCACGCTTGTTGCGACGCCGGGCTCGGCCGAGCGGCGCGCAATGGCTGCGGCTGCAAACGCTCCCGCGCGCAGCGGCGCGGCAGCAATCAAGGTGCTTTCAGGTGCCGCTGCCGGGCGTGAGGTCGCGCTGGTGAAGGTGGTCACCACCATTGGCAAGCCCGGTGTGGCGGTGGCCGCCATTACAAGGCGTTCTCAGGGCTATGTCATTGCGCATGTCGAAGGCGAGATTCGACCGGTGCTCAACGGCACGGCAGTGGGGGCTGATCCACTGCTGCTGGCGTCCGGTGACCGGCTGGAGCTCGCGGGCACCCGGATGCAGTTCGTCCAGGAATAGCCGGGCGGCGCAGCTGCTTGTGCGGAGTCAACACCGGCTTGCGCAGACAGCGTCGCCGGGCATCCCGACGCGACGGCTGCGCCGCAAGCATGAGGCTCATATCGCGGCGCATAACCCGCGCCGTCATCAGGCTAATTCCGTTTGTTGCCTTATTGCTTGCGCTTGACGTGCTGCCTCTGGCAATCGTCACCCGCCTCGACAATATTTTTTACGATGCACGCTTGCGGGCCGTGATGCCGCACACACGGGACACGCGCATCGTGATCGTCGATATCGATGAAAAAAGTCTTGCTGAAATAGGCCATTGGCCGTGGGGTCGCGACAAGCTGGCCTCGCTGATCGAAGAGTTGCATGAGCGGTAAAAAGTCAGGCTGACGGGCTTCGACTTCGTATTCGCAGAGCCCGACGAATCTTCCGGCCCTGGCGCGCTTGCGTCAGCTAGCCGCGACGGAGCTGAAGTCCCATCCTGCTTTCGGGGTCAGCCTGCGCAGACTGGAATCCCCGCTTGACTACGACGCGGCGTTTGCCCGCGCCATGCAGGGCCGCCGGTGGTATTGGGTTATTACTTCACCAGCGACCGGGACGGTCGCAACAACGGCGAGTTGCCTTCGCCCGGGGTGGTCCGGTCGGTGTTCAGGGGCCGCGACATAGCCTTCATGAACTGGACCGGCTACGGGGGCAATATTTCCCCGCTTGCCAACGCGGCTGCATCTGCCGGTTTTTTCAACTCGATCACCGACGACGACGGCGTGGTGCGCTCATTGCCGCTTATTACCGAATTCGGCGGTCGCCATTACGAGTCGCTTGCGCTGGCCATGATTCGCCAGTCGGTCAATCGCGCATCGAGCTGGACCTGACTGAGGTGCCGGCCTCTGCCACGGCCGCGCCGGGCAAAGCCGAAACATCAGGGCGAACCATACGGCTTCAAAACATATTGCTCAATTGGGACGGGCAAACCGCGTCGATTGCAGTCGCCGACCAAACCGCAATTCTGGTGCCCTTTTAGGCCCTTTCTTGGCCTTGGTGGGCCGAACGGCGGTTCATTCAGGTACGTATCGGCCTCCGATATCCTTGCTGGACAGCTCGCCCCGCAAGCATTGGCCAACACAAGCGCGTTGATCGGAACCACTGCGCCGGGCTTGCAGGATCTGCGCACAACCCCAGTCGGCCCGGCCTATCCCGGCGTCGAAGCGCAGGCCAACGCCTTGGCCGGGATGCCAGATGGGCGCCTCCCTGTCAGGCCGGACTATGCCGCCGCTTTCGAAGTCGTCGTGCTCTTCGCGGTCGGCCTGACGCTGGCGCTCGCCTTGCCCCGACTCTCGGCGCTCGCTGGCGTGGCGGCAGGGCTGCCGGTGATTGGCATCGGCATCGGCATCAACACCGGCGCAATGTGCGTCGGCGACATGGGCTCCGACCTGCGCCGCAGCTACACGGTGATCGGCGGCGCAGTGAACCTGGCCTCCCGGCTTGAAGGCCTCGGCAAAAACTACCGAGTTGAAATCGTCGCCAGCAAATCAACCCGCGTGCAGGCCACCGAATTTGCATGGCAAGAGCCCCACACCCTGCGCGTCGAGGGGCGCGATGCGCCCGTCGCGGTGTACAACCCGCTGCCGATGCCGCAACCGCCAGCCGAAAAGGGTCAGGCACAAGCCAAGTTGCGGGAACTGGAAGTGTGGAGTAATGCACCAAAGTGCTATTGCCAGCAGGACTGGCCAACTTGCAGCGCCCATTTATCTGGTCTGATGTCCCTCAATCCTGATAAAACGCTCTACGCTTATTATGCGGGTCGGGTTGCCTCTGGCCTGGAATCGACACGCAGTCCGGAGTCGGACCACCCGAGCAATGCGAGCCACACCCACCAACGGCATCCGGCGGCCAGCGCCGACTCGGCCAGCCATTACGCCGCCAGAGAGCGGACTTCCTCATGAAAGTACGCGTCCTCGGATGTTCCGGTGCGATTGGCAAAGACTGCCGAACCACCTCTTTTTTGCTTGACCACGACGTTCTGGTAGACGCCGGGACTGGCGTTGGCGACCTCAGCCTGGACGAAATGGCGAGCATCGAGCATGTGTTGCTGACCCACTCGCACCTGGACCATGTGGTGTGTTTGCCGCTGATGGTCGATGCCGTCAGCGCCCGCCGCGCCGCGCCGCTGCAGGTCCATGCCCTGCAGCCGACACTGGACGCGCTGCAGGCGCACATTTTCAATAACGTCGTCTGGCCAGATTTTTCGCAGATTCCCGACCGCGAAGCCCCGTTCATCCGCTTTCACCCGCTCACGCACGGCCAGACTCTGGCGCTGGGTGGCAAGCACATTGAAGTGTTGACCGCCGTGCATTCGGTGCCGGCTGCCGGCTACGCGGTGCGCGGCACCGAGCAACGGCCTGACGGCAAGAATCCGCCCAACTGGGTTTTCACCGGCGACACCGAAATCAATCCGGCGTTATGGGCGCGCATCAACCAGCTGGACGTCGCGATGCTGGTGATCGAGACCGCTTTCAGCAACCGCGAGAGCGCACTGGCCAAGACGAGCCGGCACCTGTCACCGCAATCGCTGGACGACGAACTCGCCTGCATTGCCGAAAGTCAGCGTTACCCGATCTACATCACCCACACCAAACCAGCTGAAACCGAGCTGATCATGGCCGAGATCGAGCGCTTTAATGGCAGCGGCGAGCCAGGTGGCTCCGCGGCGGGCGGGCGCCACGACATCCGCTGGTTGCAGGCTGGTCAGGTGTTTGAGGTTTGAGGTTTGAGGTTTGAGGTTTGAGGTTTGAGTCCCGGAGGCCGGCGGACAAACGTTGCCGCCCACAAACGGCGACAAAAATGTCATGCCAACCGGGGCATTCGTCAAAAAATGTAATGGGAGCCTGCAGCGCAGTCGGAATTTCGTCAACAAAATCAAGGACTTAAGCGCATCGGCGGCCTGGCACGCGACCTGCAATACCTATCTCGTGAGTCAGCGTGTTTTCTAATTTTTTAAACCAGGAGTTATTCATGAAGCATTCCCTACAAAAGGGTTTTACCCTGATCGAGTTGATGATCGTCGTGGCGATCATCGGTATTTTGGCTGCGGTGGCATTGCCGGCTTATCAGGACTACACGATCCGCGCAAAAGTGACCGAAGGCATTGTGCTCGGTAGTGGACTAAAGGTCGTTGTCGCAGACAACGCATCCAACGCCACTCTGGCTGCAAGCGGTGGTTTGTTCGCAGGTATGTCCACTGGAGTTGCCGCTACTCCGACAACCTGTAGCGCTGCGGGCGATTGCGTGTTGCAAGTGCCTGTAACCAACCTGACCAAGAACGTCATCGGAATCACGGGCACGACCGCGAATGGTTTGATCACTGTGGCCTATGCGCCGGCGCTTGTTCCTGCGGGCACCAACATTTTGCTGCTGAATCCGTCTTCAAACGGCGTGCTGCTGGCCGCTGGTACGCCACCAACCGGTGCGATTGTCTGGACTTGCTACACCGCTGGCAAGGCTGCGGTTGATGGCTTCGGTGGTACTACTGCAGCGACCCTGCTGGGCAAGTTTGCTCCTGCCGAGTGCCGCTAATCCTGCCTGCGGGGCAGCAATCGAGCTGACTCGCACCACATCAAACCCGTAACCGGTACCGGTTACGGGTTTTTTTTTGAAGAATTACGACTCCGGTTTTATCGGGTTTCTGGAGCCGGACTTTCAGAGGCAGATTGCGCTCGCTGAAAAGATCATGCACAGACGACCGGGAAGTCCTGAAAGTACTGAAAGTACTGGCTGAGTGAAGTTATAGCGCTGGGTGCGGGCTGATCTGGTCTATGCAGTTCACGAAATTCAGTTGGCGCGTCATGGCGGGCTGCATGGTTTGCGTGACCGGCATGCAGTGGAATCGGCGCTGGCGCGGCCGGAACAGCCGTATGCGTACGGACAATCCCCGCCGGATGCGGCTGATCTGGCGGCGGCCTATGCGCATGCACTCGCCAGAAATCATGGTTTCAGCGACGGCAATAAACGCACGGCGTGGGTGGTGGCCCGCGTGTTTCTGGCTGATAACGATGTGCCTTTGCTGTTCTCCGATGAGGACGCCATGCAGACGACGGTGGCAGTGGCGGGCGGCACGGTAGATGAGCACCCGTTCGCAGCGTGGTTTCGGGCGCGGATGGCTGAGGCTTAGCCGGGAAGTGAATCCCTTGGGTCGCCAATACCCGGTCGTGTCCGGCCTCAAGATTGCTATCAATAAAATAGCTTTTTACGCCCGTATTTGTTGAGCTGGGGGCTGAATCGATACGCGATACATTGCAGCTCGCCACGTCGGGAGTTCGCAGTACCCCGAATCGCTGGTCCGCGTGAAAAACGGGAATACGCGGCGTATTCTTGTCCGAAAACTCTCGCGCAACCATCCAAATATCGTACTCAGCCTGGAGGCTGAGCCAGAAGCGGGGCTCCATGCCGAAATAGATTCCAGGGCGCAGTGCCGTGCCGGCCGGAGAAATCAGGTTCAGAGTGAACTCTCCTTGTGTGGTGCGCCAAAAAGAGCTGCTTCCGCACTTTTTCCTGAAGCCGCCTTCAAACCGGCACCGGCATCCAGAAGCAACCCATGCACACCGTACCCGCGCCTGCAGCGACAATTCCAGCAATGTCTTCGCCGCGTTTCTTCTCCCCGCTGGCCTGCCTGCTGCTTGCACTGCCCTGGCTGACGCCGTTCGCACCGGGGCCGTCTCCTGCGGTCGTGCCGTGGCTGGTGGCGCTGATGTGTACTGCCACGCTGCTTGGCCTGTCGGCGTTGCGCGACCGGGCCGGCAGTCCCGTCAGAGAGAGCCTCGCGGCACACTGGGCCGCGCCGTTTGCTTGGGCTTTGTTGCTGGCCGGCGCCTTCAGCGTCGTGATGGGTTTGCTGCAGTATTTCGGCTTGGCCGCCGCGTTTGAGCCCTGGATCAAGCAGGGCACACCCGGTGAAGCATTCGCCAATCTGCGCCAGCGCAACCAGTTTGCGACGCTGACCAATCTGGCGCTGGCGGCGGCGCTGTGGCTTGCCGCCCGGTCAGCGCCACCATCCTTACGACTCGCTCCAGCCGCTGCAAACGCAGCCAACGCTACTAACGCTATCAACGCCGCCAACGCCGCCGCTGACTGGTCCGGCGAAACGTCGGCAGCAAGCGCCAGCCTGGGCTCGAGAACCCACTGGCGCTGGCGCGGCGCGGGCGCGCTGTGGCCTGCGGCAGCGGTGTTGCTGGCGGCCGGCAACGTGGCGTCTTCGTCCCGCACCGGCTTGCTGCAACTGGTGCTGCTTCTGGCTTTGTACGCGGTGTGGGGCGGATGGCGCCACGCGGGCCAGCGTCGCGTACTGCTGGCTGCCGCCATCGGATATGCGGTTTTCCTGTTTGCACTGCCGTATCTAGCCGGCTTCGACCTGGGCGAGCGCGGCATGTTCGCGCGGCTGCGTGAGGCCCCGGCCTGCGGCAGCCGCCTGGTGCTGTGGACCAATGTGCTGCAGCTGATCGGCCTCAGGCCGTGGCTGGGCTGGGGTTGGGGTGAGCTGGATTTCGCGCATTACATGACGCTCTACAGCGGGCCGCGCTTTTGTGAAATTCTGGACAATGCGCACAATCTCCCGCTGCACCTGGCCTTCACCTGGGGCGTACCGGCGGCCTTGCTGGGGTGTGGGCTGGCGGCTTGGTGGGTGGTGGTGCGCAGTCCGTGGCGCGAGTCCGATGCCAGCCGCCAGCTGGCATGGGCGGGACTGGCGCTGATCGGCCTGCACAGCCTGGTTGAATATCCGCTCTGGTACGGCCCGTTTCAGATCGCGGCCGGGTTGTGCATCGGCCTTCTGTGGCGCCGCAAGTACACCGATACCAGCGGTATTCTTGAGCCAGATCGGCCTCTGGGCCATACGATACGGGCGCCAGTAGCTATAATTTTAATAGCAACAGCCGGCTATGCGCTCTGGGATTACCACCGCATCAGCCAGATTTATCTGCCACCGGAGGCGCGCGCCGCCAACTACCGCTTCGATGCCTCGGCGCAGGCACGCAGATCGTGGCTATTTCGGGACCAGGTGGACTTCGCCGAACTGACGACGACCCCGGTAACGCGCGAGAACGCCAAAACGACCTTCATCAAGGCCGACCGCATGCTGCACTACTCCCCGGAGCCGCGGGTGATTGAAAAAGCCATCGAAAGCGCAGTCATGCTGGGCCTGGACGACGACGCGCTGGCGCACCTGAGCCGCTTCAGAGCGGCGTTTCCGGCAGACCATGCGGCGTGGGTGCGAGCGAACGAGCAGGCCGGCGAGCGCCGCGCCGGCGACAAGCCAGCGGAACAGCGGACGACGCGCTAAACCGCTGCGGCTGGCTTGGCATCGCCGTGGTGCGCTACGGCCTGCCATTGATTCGGCCCGATGAAGTCCAAAATCGCAGACCCTCATCCCCATCCTGTCCCATTGGGAAAGGGAGTAATTCGAGGATCAAAAAATCAAGTCATTAATGGGCCGGATCAATAAGGACCTTTTGCATAAACCTGGCGAATCTGCAGTGGCCGGATCGGGATGGGCTGCAAGGCGCCTTTTTGCAGCCAATAGCCCCGCCAAGCGTTAAGAAAAGCAACGCAGCAGACCGCCCGAGTCCGGCCGATCGCAGGCCGCAGGGGGTTATGCAGAGGGTCCCTGAGCGCCGTCTGTGTGAACGCCGCCGGCTGAAAAGCTGCCGGATTTCCCGCCGTGCTTTTCCAGCACCCGGACGCCTTCGATGGTCATGCCGCGGTCGGCTGCCTTGCACATGTCGTAGATCGTCAGCAGCGCAATCTGAACCGCAGTCAGGGCCTCCATTTCGACGCCGGTAGGACCGACGGTTTCGACCCGCGCCTCGCAGCGCACGCAGGAAGCTGGCGTGTCAAAGTCGAAATCGACTGCGACGCGGGTGATAGCCAGAGGGTGGCACAGCGGGATCAGTTCGCTGGTTTTCTTCGCGCCCATGATGCCCGCAAGCCGCGCCACACCGAGCACGTCGCCCTTTTTGGCGCCACCTTGCACGATCAGCGCCAGTGTGGCCGGCAGCATGGTGATGCGGCCGCTGGCCACTGCAATCCGGTGGGTCGCGGCCTTGGCCGACACATCGACCATGTGGGCTTGGCCCTGCGCGTCAAAATGCGTCAATGGAGAAGAAGCTGTCATGGTGTTTGCGAAACCTTTGCTGGCTGGCCTCATCATAAGAGTTCGGGCTGCGGCCAAAGCCACGGCGACCGCTACGGACCCTCTGCATAACTCTGGCCCGCAGAGAGTTATGCAGAGGGTCCCTAAGGTCAGGGCACGGTTGCTGGCTGCGTGCGCCGCACCACGGCCCTCTGATCCTGATCAAACCGGACTTCGCCTTTGACATCGCCCCATCGTTTCAAGACCGGATTTTGCAGCCCCGCGCTGCACCGCTCGCGGCAGGTTATCGCGCTGCTGCTGGTCGCCAGTCTGGGCCTGATCGGCCCGTCAGGCGCCCAGTTGTCTGGCAACTCGGCGGCGGCGCCAAATGCCTACGGCAATGCTAGCGCGTTGCCGGCTCTGGGCGACGGCAGCGGCATGACCACGGCGGCCGAGCGGCGCCTGGGCGACCGCATCGCCATGAGCATCTACCGGGATCCCGACAACCTCGACGACCCGATTCTGAGTGACTACCTGCAAAGCCTCTGGCAGCCGCTGCGCGCTGCCGCCCGCAGTCGCGGCGAACTGAGCCCCGAGCTTGACGAGCGCTTTGCGTGGGATATCTTTTTGATTCGTGACCGCAGCGTCAATGCGTTTGCCTTGCCGGGCGGCTACTTCGGCATTCATCTCGGCCTGATCGGCAGCGTCAGCACCTCTGATGAATTGGCCGCCGTCATGGCGCACGAACTCAGCCACGTCACGCAGCGGCATATTTCGCGGTTGATGACCCAGCAGAGCCGGCAGGCGCCGTGGCTGCTCGCCGCGATGATTTTGGGTGCGCTGGCCGCTGGCAAAAACGCCAACCTCGGCAGCGCCGCGATCGTCGGCGGCCAGGCGGTCGCGCTGCAGGGGCAGCTCAATTTCTCGCGTGACATGGAGCGCGAGGCTGACCGCATCGGTTATGGCGTGATGACCGGGGCGGGATTCGACAGCGCCGGCATTACCGGCATGTTCGACAAACTGCAGCAGGGCGCACGGCTAAATGACAGCGGGGCGTTTCCTTATCTGCGTTCACACCCGCTGACGCCCGAGCGTCTGGCCGAGGCGCAATCGCGCCTGCAGCTTGAAGCCAAACCGGCAGGCGCGCAGGCCACAAGTGCCGCGGCGTTAGCCAATACGGCCTACGCACCGATGCTGCACGCCATGATGGCGGCCCGGGCGCGTGTGCTGAGTGCGCCCGGACCCGACGCGCTGCGCGCGCTGGTCGCCGAGGGTCAGCGCCGACTGCAGGCGGCCAGCGCACCCGGCATGGTGGTGTCACCGGCGGCAAGCCAGGCGGCCGGCGCGATCTACGGCGCGGTGCTGGCCGCCGTGCGTTTGCGCGACTTTGGCCGGGCGCGCGAGTTGCTGGAACCGCTTGGGCGCCTGGCCGCCGGTGATGCGCGCACCCGCACGGCGGTCGAGTTGCTCGCCATCGACACCGACCTGCAGGCGGGCCGCGTTCCGCTGACCGCGGCGAACTTCGACATCGGCAACGCCGGGACGCGGGCTGAAGTGCTGGTTCAGGCGCGGTCGCTGCTGGCGGCCGACCGGGCCCAGCCGGTGGCCGAGCGGCTGCAAGCCTGGGTTGCAGCCAACCCGCGCGATGCTGGCGCCTGGCAACTGCTGGCCGAAGCCTATGGCAAGCAAAAACAAGATGTGCGGGCGATCCGCGCTGAAGCCGAAAGCCGGGTCGCGCAACTCGAATACAGCGGCGCACTGGACCGGATGCGCGCCGCCCAGACCCTGCTGCGCAACAACCCGCGCAGCGCCGACCACATGGAAAGTTCGATCATCGACACCCGTACCAGGCAGATCGAAGCCTTGCTGAAGGAGCAGTTGCTTCAGGAGAAGCTCGACCGGTAGCCGTCAGAGTGGCGGTTAAACGTGTCGCGGCGCTGCGGTCGCGCAGCGGTAGTCGGCCGAAAGCAGCAACGCCGGCCGAAAGCGCGCTAGGGGCAAGCAGCAGCTGCACCAGCGAGACCAACCGCTTCAAGCGAAGCCGGGCGGCGGCGCAGCTGTCGTAAGTCGTTTGCGACCAGCAAACCCGCCCCCCCGCCAAGGCCACCTTACAGCACATCATGCCGTGGCGTTCGGACATGGGAGAAGCGCGGCTGACGGGCTGTATTTATTGGTCCAGCCTGGGCCTGCGGGCGTCCGGCACCCGCGCCGTGTCATGCTCACGAATCAGCGTTTCGGTCTGAGTCAGCAGCGTTGGCCTGGGCCAGCAACGTGATCACTTCGTCGCCGTCTTTCCGGAGCACCGGCACGATCTGCCCGGAAACCTCGTCACCCCACTTGCGGCGCCATGCATTGCGGGCGCTGTGGGTGCCCCATTTGCTGGCGTGGTGGGTCACACGCGGGGCGCACCCCACCACCAGCCAGCGCGTCGGGTTGAGTACATGCTGTTGCGACAGCGACAGCGCCGGCTGCAGCACCTGCAAGGCATGAACCGGGTCTTCGACGTAAACGACGACGTTGTTCATAACGTTCTCCTGG
>JAJAYS010000196.1 GCA_026786065.1 Polaromonas sp. | reverse complement strand
GCGGCAATGTGGTTGGCCACCAGCGTTGGCATGCCGATGCCGAGGTTGACGACATCGCCCTCCCGGATGTCCTGCGCAACGCGGGCCGCGAGCTGGTCTTTGGTGCGTTTCTGGTAAGTCATGGAGCTGCCTTTCGATTGGGGTCGCCGGGTTCGGGTGTGGGTGCAGAAGCGTAAGCTCTGCCAGTTGCTATTTTTTCGATAGCTGCTTACGCCCGTAATTATTCGGTTCAAGCCGAATTTTTCTCAGATCAAGCGGCTTTTGCGCCGCTCGCTTCGGTCGCAACGCGGGCTATGCGCACCACCTTTTGCACGAACAGGCCCGGCGTCACGATGTGCTCCGGGTCCAGCGCGCCCAACTCGACGATTTTGTGCACCGTCGCAACGGTTTTTTTCGCCGCAGTCGCCATCACCGGGCCAAAATTGCGCGCCGCCATGCGGTAAATCAGGTTGCCCCAGCGGTCGCCCTTCTCGGCCTTGATCAGCGCCAGGTCGCCGTGAATCGGCATTTCAAGCACGTACTGCCGGCCGTTGATTTCCCGCGTTTCCTTGGGCGAGCCGTCGGCGTTTTTGGCTAATTCGGTGCCATAGCCGGTCGGCGAAAAAAAAGCCCCGATACCGGCGCCCGCCGCCCGCAACCGCTCGGCCAGATTGCCCTGCGGCACCAGTTCAAGCTCCAGCTTGCCGCTGCGATACAGCCCATCGAAGACCTGGCTGTCGGCCTGGCGCGGAAAGCTGCAGATGATCTTGCGCACCCGGCCGGCCTTTAGCAGGGCCGCCAAGCCGGTTTCGCCGTTGCCGGCGTTGTTGTTGACGATGGTGAGCCCGCTGGCACCCTGTGCGATGAGGCCATCGATCAACTCATTCGGGATGCCGGCAGTGCCGAAGCCGCCAATCAGCACCGTGGCGCCATCGGCCACGCCAGCCAGCGCCTCGGCAATCGTCGGACATGTTTTGTCAATCATTTAAAGGTCTCCGGTGCAGTCGCAAAGCGCAAACGGCTGCGCAAGAAAAATCTGGAATCTGGAATCAGCGAAAGCCGCAGGTGGCGGGTGGCGGGTGGCGGGTGGCGGGTGGCGGCTGGCGGGTGGCGGGTGGCAACACAGTGTCGATAAAGCGCGCCAACGCCGCCATCCCAGCCATTTCAACCATCTCAACGAATCTGGCCATCTCATCCAGTTTTATGTTCGTCATACGAACAAATGTTCGTATAATGAATTTTAAGAGGAAACCAATCCGATGGCAAATGCGGCAGTTTTGCGCGATTCTGCACTCGTGCCGGGCGACAGCTATGTGCAGTCGTTTGCCCGTGGGCTGCAGGTCATACGCGCATTCAGCGCCAGCGCGCCGCGCCAAAGCCTTTCCGAGGTCGCCGCCCGCTGCAGCATGAGCCGCGCTGGCGCGCGCCGCATTTTGCTGACGCTGCATACCCTGGGCTATGTGCACTTTGAAGGCAAGCTTTTCTCACTGAGTCCGCGAATCCTGGAGCTGGGCTTCGCCTATTTGTCGTCGCTACCGATCTGGAATCTGGCCGAGCCGGTGATGCAGGCGCTGGCCAGCGAGGTGGGCGAATCGTGCTCGGCCGCCGTGCTCGACGGCGCCGACATCGTCTATGTGCTGCGCATGCCGACGCACAAGATCATGGGCATTTCGCTCGGCGTCGGCTCGCGCCTTCCGGCCTACTGCACCTCGATGGGTCGCATGCTGCTGTCGAGCCTGCCGGGCGACCGGCTGACTGCCGCGCTGACTGCGGCAGCGCTGCCGGCGCGGACCAAATTCACCGTGACCGATCCGGCCGAGGTGGCGCTGCGCATCGCGCAGGCCGGGCGCCAGGGCTGGGCGCTGGTCAACCAGGAGCTTGAAGAGGGCATGGTGTCGATCGCCGCGCCAATCACCAACCGCGCAGGCGAGATGGTCGCCGCGCTGAACATAAGCGGCCAGGCCAACCGCACGTCGGCCCGGGTCATGCAAGACACCATGCTGGCGCCGCTGCGCAAGGCGGCACAAGCGGTGTCCCACCTGCTTGCGGCGCAACCCGCCTGAGGGCTGTGCGCGCGGGCGCGGCCTGCTGCGCGCGGCTTCAGTCGACGCCGGGAAGGGCCAGAATCAGCCGGGAACTGCGGAACTGGTCCAAGGTGGCTCGCTGCGGCCCAAAGTGCCCAGAAAATGCGCGAAACGACCGCGAAACGACTCCGAAATGGCATTGAAACGGCAATGAAGCGTTTCAAAAACAGCGTGCTACCCTTACCGGATGTTCACCCCATCGCAAGCCGATGTGCGGCGGTTTTTCTGCACCGTGCATGCCAAAACCCGCTCCGGCGAACCGCTGGATGCCATGCAAACACTGGCCAGCCAGTGGCTATCAGAGCACCCTGAATATTCTGACGATTTTGCCCACCTGGAGACGGCCATCGGCACCATGTACGACGTCGAAAGCGGCCGGACCAATCCGTTTTTGCACCTGTCGATGCACCTGACCATCAGCGAGCAATGTTCTATAGACCAGCCGCGCGGTATACGGCGTGCTGTCGAGTTGCTCGCCGCCAAACGCAACTCGCTGCACGACGCCCACCACGAAGCGATGGAGTGCCTGGGCAAGATGGTGTGGGAAAGCCAGCGTTCCGGCCGGCCGCCAGAAGGCGCGGCCTACATCGACTGCGTGCAGCGCCAGGCTACGCGGGACTGAAGGCTTGCCACGGGCCGGGAATGAAAAAAGCCGCTGGACCAGCTGCTTTTTTTGTACACCCGAAAAGCCGCCATTCCTACCTGAAGCGGCTCTGCGGCACGACTTTGAGGTCGCCTTCAACGGAGGCCAGGTAGCCGGCCATTGCCTTCAGCTCGGCATTGGTGTATTGCTTGACCATCGCGCCCATCACGGCATTGCTCCGACCTACTTTCGGGTTGCCGCTGTCCGCCTTGTAGGCCTTGAGCGCGACAAACAGATAGTCGGCATGCTGGCCTGCGATCTTCGGGTATGAAGGATCGATGGGGGTGGCAAAGTTGGCGCCGTGGCATGACGCGCAGTTGGCCTTGCCGAGCAGCGCCTGAACCGCTGCAGTCGGCTCATTTGCAGGTTTGGCGGGCAACGCAGTCGACCCGGTCTTGCCGTCGGCGCTGTAAAACGCCGAAAGGTCGGCGATGTCCTGGTCGGTGAGTGCTTCGGCAATGCCGCGCATCGTGGGGTGCTTGCGCTCACCCTTTTTGTAGGCGTTGAGCGAGGCTGCGATGTAGGCCTCGCCCTGGCCCGAGATCATCGGCACCTTGTACACCTCGGGGAACGAAGCCTGGTAGCCCTTGATGCCGTGGCAACCGATGCACATGGCGTTTTTGGCTTCGCCGGCGGCCGCGTTGCCCTTGAGTGGCTGGGCGAGGGCCGGGGCCGCCATCAAGGAGGCCCCAAGAGCCACGAGGGTCGTCAACAACTTATACATTTGCGCGCACAATCCGTTGGAAATATTCGTTAAAAATCAGCGTCCGATTATATCGATGCGAATCTTCTCTCTGTTGCTGCGTGGACCGGCTCCCTTGCGCGTGACAGCCCCCACCGTCCCTCATCTCCATTCGACTCAACTCCATGAAGTTTCAAGGCTCAAAAAATTATGTCGCCACGCAGGACCTGATGCTGGCCGTCAACGCCTCTGCGACGCTGCGCAAACCGCTGCTGGTCAAGGGCGAGCCCGGAACCGGCAAGACCATGCTGGCTGAGGAAGTCGCCGACGCCCTCGGCTTGCCGCTGCTGCAGTGGCACATCAAATCGACCACCAAGGCGCAGCAGGGCCTGTACGAATACGACGCGGTGTCCCGTTTGCGTGACTCCCAATTGAGCAGCGTCGAGGGCGGCGACAAGGTAAGGGACATTCACAACTACATTGTCAAGGGTGTGCTGTGGCAAGCTTTTACCTCGGAGCAGCCGGTTGCGCTGCTGATCGACGAAATAGACAAGGCCGACATCGAGTTCCCGAACGACCTGCTGCGCGAGATCGATCGCATGGAGTTTTACGTTTACGAGACCCGCGAGCTGATCCGGGCCAGACACAGGCCGCTGGTCTTCATCACCTCGAACAACGAGAAAGAACTGCCTGACGCGTTTTTGCGCCGCTGTTTTTTCCACTACATCAAGTTTCCCGACGCCGACACGATGAAGCAGATCGTCGATGTGCACTTTCCGGGGCTCAAAAAAGAACTGCTGGCGGCGGCCATGAAAACCTTCTACGAGGTGCGCAATCTGCCCGGCCTGAAGAAAAAGCCTTCCACCAGCGAATTGCTCGACTGGCTCAAACTGTTGGTCGCCGAAGACATTCCGCTGGACGCGCTGCAGAGCCGCGACGACAAGATTGCGGTGCCACCGCTGATCGGCGCGCTGCTGAAAAATGAGCAGGACGTGACGCTGTTTGAAAAGCTGGTCTTCATGCAGCGCCACAACCGATGACCACCAAACAAACCGTCAGCCTGCGCGGGCTGCTATTCGACGGCCTGACCGATGCGGCGGGCTGTCTGGCCGGCGCGCTGCTTGGCCTTGCGGTTGGCCAGTTGCTTGGGTTGCCGCTGCCTGCGGGCAGCTTCAGCGACAGTGGGTTGATCGGCATTGGGTTGATCGTGCTCGGCGCCAGCATCGGCGTGCGGATGGCCCGCCGCCGGCGCAGCGCCTGGCGCCGGACAAGAGCCGCTGACAGCATGCAGCGCCCGCACGACCCGGAAAGCCGGCAGTGAGTTTTGTTGCACCCGTCACGCTGACCGGCTACGGCCTGACCCTGCCGCCGTTGGGTCTGGAGCACGAATCCGGGCTGATAGCAGCGGCCGCAGATGGTGCGCTCTGGCGGCTTCGTGTGACCTCCGTGCCGGAGCCCGAAAACACCCGCGCCTACATTGACAACGCCCTGCAGATGCGCGCAAGCGGTGCCCGCTTTGCTTTTGCCGTGGTGGACGACCGCAACACGGTGATCGGCTGTTCCAGCTACCACGACATTTTGCCGGCCGTAAAACGCCTGGAAATCGGCTGGACCTGGTATGCAAAGCGGTGTCAGCGGACCCATGTCAACAGCGCCTGCAAGGTGCTAATGATGACCCATGCGTTTGAAACGCTCGGCTGCCATGTCGTAGGCTGGCGCACCGACAATTTCAACTTTGCCAGCCAACGCGCCATCGAGCGGCTGGGCGCCAGAAAAGACGGCGTAATTCACGGCCACTCCCTGCGGCGCGACGGCACGATCCGCGACACCGTGATGTACAGCCTGCGCACCGGCGAGCGGCCAGAGGTCAAAGCGCAGCTGCTGTATCGACTCAACCAGGCAGACTGAACGCGAGAAAATTGCGCGATGCTGATCGACTTTTTCTACACCTTGCGCTCGGCCAGGCTGCCGGTGTCCGTCAAGGAATATCTGATGCTGCTCGAAGCCCTGCAGGCGGGCGTGGTCGGGCCGAACAGCGAGCCGGGGGATGACGAACTTGGCGAGGGCGCCTACAGCCTCGATGATTTTTATTATTTGAGCCGCACGATCCTGGTCAAAGACGAAAAACACTACGACAAATTTGACCGCGCCTTTGCAGCCTACTTCAAGGGCATTGAAATGCGCGCCGACTTCACGCAGGACCTTCCGCTCGAATGGCTGCGCAAGAATCTCGAACTCGAACTGAGCCCTGAGGAAAAAGCAAAGATCGAGAAGATGGGCTGGGACGAGTTGATGGAGACCTTGAAAAAACGTTTTGAGGAACAAAAGGAACGCCACGAAGGTGGCAGCAAATGGATCGGCACTGGCGGCACCTCGCCTTTCGGGGCCAACGGCTTCAACCCGCAAGGCATTCGCATCGGTCAGCAAAAAGGCCGCAACAAAAGCGCGGTGAAGGTTTGGGACCAGCGGGCCTACAAAGACTACGACGACACCCAGGAACTCGGCACGCGCAACATCAAGGTTGCGCTGCGCCGGCTGCGGAAGTTCGCGCGCGAGGGCCATGTCGAAGAACTCGATCTCGACAGCACGATCCGCTCGACCGCCGCCAACGCCGGCTGGCTAGACATCAAAATGGTTCCCGAACGCCACAACAACGTCAAAGTGCTGCTGCTGATGGACGTCGGCGGAACGATGGACGAGCACATTGGACGGGTCGAGGAAATGTTCTCCGCAGTGAAGTCCGAGTTCAAGCATTTGGAGTTCTACTATTTCCACAACTGCGTCTACGACTTCATGTGGAAAAACAACCGCCGCCGCTTCAGCGAGAAGTTTGCGACCTGGGACATCATCCGCAAGTACAACCGCGACTACAAGCTGATTTTTGTTGGAGACGCGACGATGAGCCCCTACGAGATACTGCAGCCCGGCGGCAGCGTGGAATACAACAACGAGGAGAGCGGTGCCGAGTGGATGCAGCGCCTGACCCACGCCTTCCCCAAATTTGTATGGATCAACCCGGAGCCGCAAGGCGTCTGGCAGTACCGCCAAAGCATCAGCGTGATGCAGCAGTTGCTTAGTCAGCGCATGTTTGCACTGACGCTCAGGGGGCTGGAAGACGCGATGCGCCTGCTGAGCAAGTAGGCGGCCGGCCAGGACGCCTCAGCCGCTGGTGTCGATCTTGTAGCCGAAGCCGCGCACGGTGCGTATCAGCGGCGAGTCGAAACTGTCGGCGAT
>JAJAYS010000195.1 GCA_026786065.1 Polaromonas sp. | reverse complement strand
GCGGGCTCGGGCGGTCCGCTGCGTTGTTTTTCTTGCCAATAGCGGGGCTATTGGCTGCAAAAAGACGCCTTGCGGCCCATCCCGATCCGCGTGCCACAGCGCCGCCAGAGTTATGCAGAGGGTCCTTAGGGGCTGGCCGCAGCCAGCTCGTCGCTATTATTTCGCTAGCTTCTCACGCCCGTACTCAATGGGCTTGAAGGCTATTGCACCCTGAGTTTTCATGAAAAAAGCCGCAACCCGATACAACCGGATGCGACTTTTTGCCGGGCCCTTGCAGGCCCTTTGGTGCGCTTACAGCGTGTCGATAAAACTGCGCAGCTTGTCCGACCGGCTCGGGTGCTTGAGCTTCCTCAGCGCCTTGGCTTCGATCTGGCGGATGCGTTCGCGCGTCACGTCAAACTGCTTGCCGACTTCTTCCAGCGTGTGGTCGGTGGACATTTCGATGCCGAAGCGCATACGCAGCACTTTGGCTTCGCGCGGCGTCAGGCTGTCCAGGATGTCTTTGACCACATCGCGCAGGCCGGCTTGCATTGCGGCTTCGAGCGGTGCGGTGTTGGCGCTGTCTTCGATGAAGTCGCCCAAGTGCGAATCGTCGTCGTCGCCGATCGGCGTTTCCATCGAGATCGGCTCTTTCGCGATCTTCATGATCTTGCGGATCTTGTCCTCCGGAATCTCCATCTTCTCGGCCAGCACGCTGGCGTCGGGCTCAAAGCCAAACTCCTGCAGATGCTGCCGCGACAGGCGGTTCATCTTGTTGATGGTCTCGATCATGTGCACCGGAATGCGGATGGTGCGCGCCTGGTCGGCAATGCTGCGGGTGATCGCCTGGCGAATCCACCAGGTGGCGTAGGTCGAAAACTTGTAGCCGCGCCGGTATTCGAACTTGTCCACCGCCTTCATCAGGCCGATGTTGCCTTCCTGGATCAGGTCGAGAAACTGCAAACCGCGGTTGGTGTATTTTTTCGCGATCGAGATCACCAGCCGCAAGTTGGCCTCGATCATTTCCTTCTTCGCATCGCGCGAGTTGGTCTCGCCCTCGTTCATGCGCTTGTTGATGTCTTTCAGGTGCCCCAGCGGCACCACCACACGCGCCTGCAATTCGGTCAGCTTGGTCTGCAATTCCTGAATCGGCGGAATGTTGCGGGCCATGATGACCGACCACGACTTGTTGGCAGCAACCTGCTTTTCCACCCACTTCAAATTGAGCAGATTCGGCGGGAAGTCCTTGACAAAGGTTTCCTGCGGCATGCCGCATTTCTCGACGATGATGCGGCGCAGTTCGCGCTCCTTCTTGCGCACGTCCAGCACCTGGCCGCGCAGCAGGTCGCACAGCTTTTCGATCGACTTGGCGGTAAAACGTACCGTCATCAGTTCGTCGCTCAGGGACTTTTGCGTCTTCACGTAAGTCGGCGTGCCCCAGCCTTCCTTGTCGTAGGTTTTGTGGACCTTCTCAAACAGCAACGCGATTTTCTCGAAGCGGGTCAAGGCTTCTTTTTTCAGCTCTTCGAGTTTTTTGGTCAGCGCCTTGGAGCCGCCCTTGCCGTCGTCGTCGTCTTCTTCGTCGAACTCGTCGAAGTCTTCTTCGGCCACGTAATCGTCGGCCTCGTTGGGGTTGGAAAAACCGTCAACCACGGTTGAAATGACGATTTTTCCTTCGCGGATTTCGTCGGCCAGCCGCATGATCTCGGCAATCGTGGCCGGACTTTCGGAGATCGCCTCCATCATTCGCATCAGGCCGCCCTCGATGCGCTTGGCGATTTCGATCTCGCCTTCGCGGGTCAGCAGCTCGACGGTGCCCATCTCGCGCATATACATGCGGACCGGGTCGGTGGTGCGGCCGAACTCGCTGTCCACGGTCGAGAGCGCGGCTTCGGCTTCTTCCTCGGCTTCTTCTTCGGTTGCGACGGTCGGGCCTGTGTTGTTCAGCAGCAGCGTTTCGGCGTCGGGTGCCTGCTCGTACACCGCCACGCCCATGTCGTTGAGCATGTTGACGACCACTTCCAGCGTCTCGGCATCGACCAGTTTGTCGGGCAGGTGGTCGGAAATTTCGCCGTGCGTCAGGTAGCCGCGCGTTTTGCCCAGCTTTATCAGCGTCTTCAAACGCAGACGGCGCTTGAGCATGTCCTCTTCAGAAAGCACGGTTTCGTCGAGGCCGAACTCCTTCATCAGGGCGCGTTCTTTGGCCTTGCTGATCTTCATGCGCAGCGGCTTGACCTTCTCGGTCGTCTCGACCACCGGCTCGCCGACCAGATCAGCCTCGATGTCGGACATGTCGAGTTCGTCGGACGCCTTGGCGCCAGCACCGCCGACCTTGCGGCCGCCTTTGGCCGCGGGGCTGGCTTCGGCTTCAGCCGCCTTGGCAGGGCGGCCGGCTTTCTTTTTTAGCTGGGATTCGGCTGCGGCGGCCGGCTTTTTAACTTCGGGAACAGATTTGGTCGGCACTACGTTGACTTTCTTGGGGGGCGGATCGGATTTGTTGGACGCTGCATTTTTTGCAGCCGGAGCCTGCTTGCCCTGCTTTGCAGACTTGGCGCTTGCCGGTGCCGGACGCGCCGGCATTGTACTGACGGTTCCAGTGGCCAATGGCACGACCTTCTTGGCCCCCGGCTTGACGCTGCTGCGCGTCACGGCGGACGCCGGCTTTACGGGCCGGCTGGCTGCAGGGCTAGGCTTGGTTGTCGGCATGGAAATCTCCGGGTCAGTGACTTGTTATGGGGATCAATCGGCTAAAAAAAACACGCAAAAAAAAGAAAAGACAAAAAGCGTGGGATTCCTGGACTGGGCTGTCCGCACGGCCGGACGTGATCAAAACCAAAAAAAGGGCAGGGAAGGTGAATTGCGCCGACAGCCCGGGCTGCTGTTGCAGGCTTCTTTTTTCAAAGCCTTTAGTGACGCTCTGCATAACTCCCTGCGGTCTGTGATCAGCCGGGCTCGGGAGTCTGCTGCGTTGCTTTTTTGCGAACAGCGTAGCTGTTGACAAAAAAACGCTTTGCAGCCCATCCCGGTCCGGCTGCCACAGTTACGCCAGAGTGATGCAGAGGTTCCTTAGCGGTGCGCGTGGGTCGATTCGGAGATCGTGAAGTGGCGCGACTCAAGCTTCGGGGCAAGCTGTTTGGGCGAACATTTGGTGTGCAGTCCTTGCGGGGAGGTGGCCGTCTTTTTGAAGATCGACCCTTCGCTTGAAGGGGGCCGGAGCCGGAGGTGCTGCTGTCGCGCTTGCGAGAAACCGGATTATACCCTGTTGCCTGATTTTTGTGCACTTTTTTTTAGGGCGTCAATCGAGCATTTTCAGGCTGGCGTGCAGTCTGAAATAGCGTTCGCGCAGCGCGGCGTCGCTGCCAATAAGCGGTGCCAGCCGGCTCATCTCGCGCTGGCGTTCGAGCTTCAGCAACTGCCTGAGGATGGCTGTGATCTCGTTCCAGTCGGTCTCGATGCCATCGGGAATATCGGCCATCTGCAGCGCCGCGTGCTGTTCGTGCGCATGTCCGTGCAAACCGATGCGCAGCGCGGCCCAGGGTTGCGGGCCGTGGTCGTGGAGCTGGCTGTCCAGCCAGACGAACAGCGGCCCGTGCGGCGCCGGCAGTGCAAGCAGCAACTGGTGCTCGTCGGCCGACAACCGGTCCCAGGTGTCGGGCTGGTGCAGGAGGCCGCGCAGCACCCGGTCTTCTCGGCTGGTCGGCATGATGCGGCCAGCGATGCGGCGCGGCGCAGCGCGCAACGCAGGTGCCCAGCCGAACGCAGAGGCCGGGTCCGGGGCCGGGCCGGAGTCGGACGATGGCGCCAGGTCGTGGTCCGGCCAGCGGCCGGCGTCGTAGTCCTCAGACTCGAGCCGTTTCGCCTCTGGAGGCAAGGAATTCGGCCGTGAATAGCTACTCTTTTTATAGCGAATCGGGCCGCTGGTGGAGGCCGGCTGCCACAGTTGCAGCAGCTCGCGGCTGTCTATCAGCACCCGCTCGGCGATTTCAGCCAGCAATTGCCGCTTCAGGGCACCGTCGGGCAGCAGGCTCCACAGCGGCTTGGCGTTGCTGGCCATGTGGGCCCGGCCCTCGGCGCTGTCCATGTCGCAGCCGTCGGCGGCGGCCTCCAGCATGAATTTGCTCAGCGGCGTGGCTTTGGCGACGTAGGCCGCAAAACCCGCCTCGCCATGTGCCCGGATGTAGCTGTCGGGGTCGTGCTCGCTTGGCAAAAACAAAAACTTGACGCTGCGCACGTCGGTGGCGAAGGGCAGGGCGGCGTCGAGCGCCTTGCGGGCGGCGCGGCGGCCGGCGCTGTCGCCATCGAAACTGAACACCACCGCATCGGTGAAGCGAAACAGCTTTTGCACATGCTCGGCGGTGCAGGCCGTGCCCAGCGTGGCCACGGCGTTGGCAAAACCCATCTGCGCCAGTGCGACGACGTCCATGTAGCCTTCGGTCACCAGCGCATAGCCGCGCTCGCGCAGTGCGGCCCGGGCCTCGAACAGCCCGTACAGCTCGCGGCCTTTGCTGAACACCGGGGTTTCGGGCGAGTTCAGATACTTTGGTCCGGCACCTCCAGGTGACGTTCCGTCACGGTCCCCCAGTACCCGGCCGCCAAAGCCGATGCACTCGCCCTTGACATTGCGTATCGGGAACATCACCCGGTCGCGGAAGCGGTCGTAGCGCTTGCCCTCGGTGCCGGGCTTGTCGTCGTCGGCGTCGGAGGCAATCACCAGGCCGCTCTCGGTCAGCAGCGGGTCGCTGTAGTTGGGGAACACGCTGGCCAGCGTGCGCCAGCCTTCCGGCGCATAGCCCATTCCAAATGTTTTGGCGATCTCGCGCGTGCAGAAGGAACGCCGTCACGAGCCGAATTATTCCGTCGCTACGGGGGGTTAGTTGCCCCTGCCCCCGTAACGGCTGGAAATCACGTCGCGGCGGGATCCTTGCGCTCTGCCAGGACAATGATGTGGCGCGATTGGTTGCCGAAGAATCGACCGCGCGTGTGGTAGCCGCCCGAGACCTCGAGCACCCGGAAGCCTGCCGCGTGCATGAGCTTTCCAACCTCATGTAGCGAATAGGCCCGCACGG
>JAJAYS010000194.1 GCA_026786065.1 Polaromonas sp. | reverse complement strand
CTCGGTGCTTCGTGTGAACTTCGTCTTATGCAGGACATGTCGCACATCTTTCGGCACATAAAGTACTGCAAAGTAAGTGAGGCCACGAAGCTCAATATATGATGCGTGGAATGAATTTTTTGGCAACTTGACTCCAGAAGCTTGGAACCTATTTAACTTCGTTTCACCCCATATTTTCACCCCATCTACCCTTGGGATACGTTGTAACCATTGATTTAAAACAGATTTTTGGTATTTGGCGGAGTGTCCCACCCTCTCCGCCAATGATATAACCCTAAGTAATTGATTTACTTTAGGGTTTTTTCTTTAGTGGAAGTTTTGAATATGACTTACCCATATCTCAACCAACTTTCCAATTTAAGACTAATTCGGACCTTTTCGGTCGACTTGCTTGATCCAATTTTAGTTTCCGCGACTGTCAGTCGCATAACGCCGATTTGCTGCTGAGCATGCGTCAATGCTGATTGTTGCGAAGCCGCACACCTGCAAAGCGGTTTTGATCCACCTGGCATCCAAATAAATGCCACGCCAATCTAACGAGGTCATGACCTGGCCGCTCGACATGTGCTGTACAACGAGGCCCGCCAACTCAATCCGGCGCGCTGGTCAGGGGCCACCCGCAACTCGGCACCTGCCGGAGCTGTGACGCTCAACCGGGAACGCGACTCAGTGGTCAAACAGCATTCGGCGCAAAACGATATTCAGTCGTTGGCTGCATGACTGAGGCGTCAACTACCTTGACACGCGCCGAGCCTCACCTGTTGAGAGAAAGAGCGCTACCGCGGCCCGTCACTCGGCCACTGCTTCGCGACAATGTCCCTCCCATTGCCCTCAGCGCCCGGCGGTGCCCAAGCGAGGACGGGGATACTGCTCGGCGCACGTGTCGCAGCGTAGCCCTCAAAGTAATCCGGGCTTGTGCTGGTCAGCTTCAGCAGGACAGAGTTCGGGGTTCCCCGGCTTTCGTATCGAACTCCTTGCAGGCCGGGGCGGTTTGGCGACTTCCACGACAAGACGTACCCTCCCTGCTGGAGGGGCAGAACCTTGGGCCGCCCCTGCGCCGGTGTAGGACACGGAACCGTCAACCTCGGAACGTTGGTCGGGCGAATGCCCTGGGCGACGCCCTTCTCCAGGTCCGGCACGACCTCTGAGCCTACGGGCGATCCAGCCGCGTCAAACATCTGGGCAACGACAGCACTCGCGCTCGTGTACGAGACGCCTGAAGTGCGAGGCTCGTTGGCTTCGACCGATCGTGCATACGCAATCGCGTAGCTGCCATCGGCCATCGGCGATGCTGAGAGATCAAACGCATTGGTTGGGCTGGTTACCCGCAAGGCCGGCGCCCCGAGCGTGCTTCCAGTGGAGTCAAAGCGCTGCTCGAAAATATGTGCTCCGGCAGTCGCCGGGTAAGTGGCCGGCGAGTCCGAGCTGACTAAATGAACGACTCCATCGGCCGATACAAATATGACGGGCGCAATGCCAGCAACTCCATTGGAGACAGCGGTATGCGCCACCTGCTGGTTGCTTTTGTTGAAGAAGTCGAGGTTCCGCCCCGAACTTGTTGTGTAGAGCCATGTGTAGCCGCCATTGGGCAGTCCTGCGATCTGCCCAGAATCCGTGAAGGTGGCAAGGACTTCTCTTGTGAAGTCTGATTGATCGCTTGCCTTGAATTTCAAAAGACGCAGTCCAGCGTTGGAAGTCGCAGCATCGTAGAAATTGTAAGCAAGCACAAAGCCTCCATCCTCAAGGGCTGCCAGCTTGGGCTGAATTCCTACGGGCAGGATTATCTCCGAGCCAGCAGATTCTCCGTCCGGTCCATAGCGCTGCGCTCGAATCGAGCCTTCCGCCGTTCCAAAAAAAGGATTCGACCAGGCGATGATGTATCCGCCATCTTTGAGATTCGCAATCTCTGGAGTGTTCGAATAAACCAACTTGGTTGTGTTGACTTTGAATTCACGCGTTACTACTGCGGCAACTGTTGGCATTCCAGTGCTTCCGCTTCCAGCTTGCGAGGCCGGTGGAGAGGAGGTCGACGGGGTGGACGCCCCAACTTGGGCCACGGGAGGCGCCCCCGTTGACCCTCCTCCGCAGGCCGCAAGGGCAGAAATCAGGCAAGCCAAGACGACATTGGGCGCTGCACGATCAAGCCGAGCCAGCTTATTTTCTTTTTTTTGCCCCAAACAGGATCTTTTGAATGGGATCAGAGTGAGGGGGTACTGGAATCAGACGCTTATGGAAAAACTCACTCTTAATTACCATTTGACACTCCTGCAGTGAAGTGAAGGTGCCATTTCGGCAAGGTCAGGTTTGTAGGAAGTGTGCCTTAAAGTAAATAGGCAAATGTCAGATAAGCTGACGCGACAACTTGCGCGACGGGTCTTCATCTCGAACAAAAAAGCAATTAGCGCTACCTGTGCCTAGGGTTCTTCTTTAGCCCTCACTGCAGCGTTGGAACCTTGCAGTCCGGATTCCTCGCTGGACTATTGACCGCGTTACCCCGAGAGGGTGTAAATAAGTTTGGGGGTATTTCTGGGGTACTTTGACTTTGAGAACGCAGAAAGCCCAACATCCATGCAGCCACGCAGCAGGTCTGAGTTCAGAAGCCCTGAGCTCAGACCGTTTTGTTTTTTGCGCTGCGATTTGCGGCCGCGTACTGGGTTTTGCAGCGCACGAAGAAACCAGATCGATGGCCTGTAAGCTCGACCATGCAGACCGATTCCCCGCTCCGCCTCGAACACCGACGCCAACAATGGGTCCAGCAAAAGCTCATCGAGGCTTTTGTCGGCAGTGCGCGCTTGACTTTGACCTGGTCGCTGGTCGTGATTGGCGTGTTGTTCGCGCTGCTGTACCCGCATGTTGATCGTCGGGCGCTCTGGATTTGGACCGCTGCCATCCTGCTGGTCATCCTGGCCCGCCAATGGAGCGTGGCGCGTTATCAAAACGAATCGATAGGCTCGGCCCAATCCCGTCTTGAATCCTTCGTTTCGCGGTCGGTATGGCTTTGGCCCCTCAGCGGGGTGGTGTGGGGCGGCCTGACACTGGTTTTTTTGCCGCAGGCCCCGCCTTACAAGCAGTTTGTCTGCATGACGGTGTTGCTCGCCATGCCGGGTGTCGCCGCGGCAACCTTTTCGGCGCATTGGCGAGCGTTTGCGGGTTATGCCGATGGTCTGCTGGCGGCGGTGGTCGTCTCGGTTTTTCTCGGGTCCCGCGACCTGCCCATGATTGCGACGGAGCTCAATTTCTATGGACTCGCAGTATTGGCTATTGCGTTTTGGGCGGCGGGCCGGGCCGCCGGCCAGCGCATGCACGCGATCCAGCGCGACAATCTTGAACTGCACTTCGACAACGAAGTGCTGGTCGCCTCACTTACCGAAAAAACCCGCGCGGCACTTGATGCCGTCGGCGTCAAAAATCGTTTCATAGCCGGGGCGGCCCACGACCTACGGCAGCCGGTGCATGCCCTGGGGCTGTATGCGAGCTGGCTGGCAGCCGAACCGGCTCTGGTCGCCGATATCGCACCGAAGATCGTGCGCAGCACGCGCGCGGTCGATGCACTGTTCAATTCCTTGTTCGAATTCACCGCGCTAGAAAGCGACAATTTCAAGCCAACGCTGCAGAGCACGGACCTGCTCGCGCTGCTTCAGGATATCGAGATCCAGTACGCACCGGTGGCGCTCGAACGCGCACTTCGGCTGCGCACCCGGCTGCTTCCAATGCGGGCGCGCTCCGATCCGGTGCTGCTGAAGCGGCTGGTCGGCAATCTGGTTTCAAATGCGCTGAAAAACACGCCGCACGGCGGGGTGCTGCTGGCCTGCCGCGAACGCCGGGGCCGCTGCTGGATCGAGGTCTGGGACACTGGCATCGGCATTGCCGAAGAGCACCGGCAGGAAATTTTCCAGGAGTTCTACCGCGTCCCGCGACTTGGCACCGAAGAGGGCTTCGGACTCGGCCTGGCGATTGTTGCGCGGCTGGGCGAGTTGCTGGGCCACCGCGTTAGCGTGGCCTCGCGGGTCGGGCGCGGGAGCGTGTTCCGGATTGACATCACGCCAGCGGAGCAGCGCGCCATTACTGCGCCTAAAACCCCCGCTAAAACATCCGTTAAAGCATCCGTTAAAGCATCCCCTGCTGCCGCGCCAGATGGCCGGCCTGAGACCGGCTCTTGACGTTGAGGCGCCGAAACAGCCGCCACAGATGCACCTTGACGGTGTGCTCGCTGATTTCCAGCTCTTCAGCGATGTCGCGGTTGCTCATGCCCTTGTCGATCATCACGAGCAACTGCTTTTGCCGCTTCGAGAGTTTCTGGACCGGCACGTCAATGCGGCCTTCCGGATTCATGAAGGGACGAAGCACGTTGGCAATTTCAGTGGCACCGGCTGATTTCTGCACGTAGGCGTCGGCGCCGCTCTCAAGCGACCGGGCTTCGTATTCAGCGGCCGGGTAAGCCGAAATCACCACCAGCGTGGCGTTCTCGAACTGCGCTTTCAACTCGGCAATGGCCTCCACGCCTTGCGTATCCGGCAACTTTAAATCGAGGCAAATCAGGCGCGGCGCGCCGTGCGTGATGACGGCGGCCTGAACCGCAGTCAGGCTGTCGAGTTCGACCACATTGGCTTGGGTGCTCAGCCGGCGAATCAGCATCGCGACGGCCTCACGCATCAGGGGATGGTCATCAATGACAAATATGCTCATCAGTCAGAAGCTTTTCAAGGAAATGGGGGGTGGAGGAGCGAAAGGAAGGAAAGGAAAGATAGGAAAGATAGGAGAAAGGCCGAAAGGTCGAAAGATGTAGCTGAAAAGCGCCGCGCGGTCGTTCCAGCAAGGTGCTTGCCATTTTGTACGCGGACGGCAACCCCTTGGCGGCTTCAGCGGATGAGGGACTTCCTATACTGACAAAGTTCCCGTCCGCACCACTTTCTTTCAATTTAACCCGCCTTGACCAAGGCCTGAAAGCTGGGTTTTCATTCCGTTGGACCGGCAAAAGAGGCCAGCGCTGCGTCGATGTCGCTGCTATCCACATCGGGCGAAACGACCAGCTGCGCGGCGTTCGACACCACCGCCGGCGCCCCCTCACGCTGCAAGCGGCCAAGCAACGCGGCCGCGCCCTGGTGCGAAGCGAAGCCGACGCTTTGCACCAGCAGGCGCGCCTGCGCGTCTAGCAACTTGAAGTAAAACCGGCCGTCGGCTTCCCGGTACTGCTTGAAGCCCGGTGCTCCGGCCTTGCCGGCTTTTTTTGTAAGCCGGTCGCTGGCGCCGACGGCCGCCGCCTCGATCCGGCGCAGGCCGACGGCGTGCCGCAGCTCGGCGAGAAAAGGCCGGGCCTGGGCGCGCGCTTTTTCGGCGCCGCGCTGCAGCAGCATTTCGATGGCCGATGGGTCGGCCAGAAGCGCCTGGTAGCGGCCGCGCATCGGTGCGATCTCGCGGTCTATGCGTTCGAAGAGCTGGGCCTTCGCGTCGCCCCAGGCAATCCCCTGTGCAAACGCCTCGCGCCAGGCTTTGGTTTCGGCGTCTGTGCCGAAGGCCCGGTAAATATCGAACAGCGCCGAGCCTTCGACCGCTTTGGGTTCGCCGGGGCCGCGCGAGTCGGTGCGGATTGCGGCCACCTGCTTGCGCAAAACTGCGGCCGGTGCAAAAAGCGCAATCGTGTTGTCGTAGCTCTTGCTCATCTTGCGGCCGTCCAGCCCGGGCAGCAGCGCCACCGATGCGTCGACGACCGCTTCAGGCGCCAGCAGGTGCTCGCCAAACAGGTGGTTGAAACGCAGCGCGATGTCGCGTGCCATTTCGATGTGCTGAATCTGGTCCCGGCCTACCGGAACCTTGTGCGCCTTGAACATCAGGATGTCGGCGGCCATCAGCACCGGGTACATAAAAAGGCCGGCGTTGATGTCGGCGTCCGGGTCGTGGCCGGCGGCCTGGTTCTTATCGACCGAGGCTTTGTAGGCGTGCGCGCGGTTGAGCAGGCCCTTGCCGGTGACGCAGGTCAAAAGCCAGGTTAGTTCAGGTATTTCGGGGATGTCGGACTGGCGGTAAAACGTGACCCGCTCCGGGTCCAGCCCTGCGGCGAGCCAGCTGGCGGCGATCTCCAGCGTCGAGCGCTGGATGCGCACCGGGTCGTCGCATTTGACCAGCGCGTGGTAGTCCGCCAGAAAGTAAAAACTCTGCACGTCGGCACGCTGGCTCGCAGCAACCGCCGGCCGGATCGATCCGACGTAGTTGCCCAGGTGGGGCGTTCCGGTGGTGGTGATGCCGGTCAAAAAACGCTGGGTTGGATTTGCGCTCATGGGGTTTGAAACGAAAAGCCGGCAGGCGGCAGCTTAGGTCGCAGTGCGGTGAAGCCGCAGAAAACTTTAGCGGAACAGCGTCAGCAAGGGCGTGGCCAGGCCATTGATGACCCAGTAACCCGCCGACATCAAAGGGCGCAGCCAGAGAGTGCTGACCACGCCAGCGATCACCAGGCCCATCACGATGAAGAACCCCCAGGGTTCTATGCGCTCCAGCCACTGGGCCTGCCGAAACGGCAGCAGACCGGCCAGAATGCGGCCGCCGTCCAGCGGTGGCAATGGGAACAAGTTGAAGGCCCACATTACCAGGTTGACCAGAATGCCGGCCTGGGCCATGGCTACGAAAAAGCGCTCTTCGACGCCGCTGGCTGTCAGCAGGACCAGCAACAACGCCCAGAGCAGTGCCTGAAAAAAGTTCGATGCAGGTCCGGCCAGCGCAACCCAGATCATGTCGCGCTTGGGGTTGCGCAACTGGCCGAAGTTGACCGGCACCGGCTTGGCATAGCCGAACAAAAAGGCCCCCGAGGTTGCGAAGTACAGCAGCAGCGGCATCAGGATGGTGCCGACCGGGTCGATGTGCTTGAGCGGGTTCAGCGTGATGCGGCCCATCACGAAAGCCGTGTTGTCGCCGAAGTGCCGGGCCGCGTAGCCGTGGGCCGCCTCGTGAACCGTGATCGCAAAAAGAACCGGCAGCGCGTAGATCGCCACGGTTTGAATCAGCTTCGCAATGTCCATATCCATGCCGCGATTGTCTCATTGCATTTTCAGAGTCAGGTCATTCGCGCGCCTGGCCGGCCGCGCCAACCGTGCGTCCACACGGCCTTCAGGTTCCCGACGATTCGCAGAAGGGATCTGGCGCAGTCAGGCGGCCACGCAGCGTCACAGGCCGAGTCGGGCCACATCGCCGCGGCCCAGGCGCAGCACCGCAGGCTCGCCGCCCGCCTGCATCGCGGTGAGGTCGATCACCGTCGTCGGCTGCTGGTGGCAGGCGCCGGCGTCGATGACGCCGGCCAGCTGATGCTCGAACAGGCTGCGAATCGCGCTGGCGTCGTTTAGCGGCTCGGTCTGATCGCGCGGAATCAGCGTGGTGGCCAGCAGCGGCGCGCCATGCAGCGTCAGCAGCATCTGCAGCGCCCGGTGCTCGGGCACGCGCAGGCCGATGGTCTTGCGCGACGGGTGGCTGACGCGCCGCGGCACCTCTTTGCTGGCCTCCAGAATGAAGGCGTAGGGTCCTGGCGTTGCTGCTTTGAGCAAGCGGTATTGCCGGTTGTCCACCCGCGCATAGTTGGCCAGCTCGCTCAGGTCGCGGCACAGCAGTGTCAGATGGTGTTTGTCGTCGATGCCGCGAATCCGGCGCAGCGTGTCGGCGGCGGCCTTGTCGTCGAGACGGCAGGCCAGTGCGTAGCTCGAATCGGTGGGTACGGCCAGCACGCCGCCGCCAGCCAGCAAACTGGCGGCCTGCTTGAGCAGGCGGGCATGGGGGTTGTCCGGGTGAACTTCAAACAGCTGCGCCACGTCTGAACCTCACACGGTGCTTTCCAGCGGCAGTGCAGGCCCGCGCCGGCTGCGCACGGCCAGCCAGGCACCGGCAGTGCCGCACACGGCGATCAGCCCAATGCCCAGCATCGACCAGCGGTCCGGCACATGCGAAAAAGCCAGCCAGCCGGTCAGCATCGCAAAGGCGATCTGCGTGTAGAGAAACGGCGTCAGAGTGGAGACCGGTGCGCGCGCATACGCAAAAACCATCGCAAGATGGCCGAAGGTGGCGAGGAATCCAATCAGCACCACAGGGGCCCACAACAGCGCTGAGCCCAGTGGCACCCAGAAAAAAGGCAGTGCGAGCGAGAACACGGCGACGCCGATCCAGCCGGTGTAAAACTGCGTGGTCATCGGGTCGTCGGTCTTGACCAGCTTACTGGTCAGCAACTGGAACCAGGTGTTCGAAACGATCATCCCCAGCGGCAGCAGCAGCGACCAGTCGAAATCGTCGCCGGCCGGGCGAATGATCATCAGCGTGCCGACGAAGCCGCCGACCACCAGCGTCCAGCGCAGTTTGGACACCTGCTCGTGCAGCATCAGCGAGGCCAGCAGCGTGATGACCAGCGGCGTCACCATCACGATCGCGGTGAACTCGCCAACCGGCATGTAGCGCAGACCAAAAAAAGCCAGGCCGCTGCTGGTGATCAGCAGCGCAGCGCGCAGCAACTGCAACTTCGGATGCACCGTGCGCAGCAGCAGCGCCCGCCCGCGCCGGGGAGCGATGGTCAGTGTGGTGGCCACCGCCTGGAACGCATAGCGGAACCACAGCACCATGACGAAGGGCACGCTCAGCGATATGGCCTTGGTGGTGGTGTCAAGCAGCGCGAAGCAGGCGGTCGCCAGCACCAGCAAGCCGATTCCGGCGAGTGCCGGGTGTGCGCCAGGGCCGCGTGCGGGCACCGGCGCGGCCACGCTCATCGCATACCCGGCTCGGGGCGCAGGATGCGCTCGGCCAGCAGCTCCCAGACCGGGCTCAAGGCGCCGGGCAACAAGGGCAGCGCGCCGAGGTCACAGCGGCTTTCGCCGGGGCTGTGAAAGTCGCTGCCGCGCGAGGCGGCCAAGCCGAACTCTTGGGCCGTTTCGGCGTATTTGACGGCCTCCTGCGCGGTGTGGCTGCCGGTGACCACCTCGACCGCCTGCCCGCCGTGGTTTTTGAATTCGGTGAACAGTGCATATTCTTCGTTGGCGGTGAAGTTGTAGCGGGCGGGGTGGGCAATGACCGCGACGCCGCGCGCTTCGGTGATCCAATGCACCGCGTCTTTCAGCGCGGCCCAGCGGTGCGGCACATAGCCCGGTTTGCCTTCGGTCAGGTATTTGCGAAAAACCTCGTGCGTTTCGCTGCAAACGCCGGATTCGACCAGAAACCGCGCAAAGTGGGTGCGCGAGATCAACTCCGGGTTGCCAACGAACTGCAGCGCGCCTTCAAATGAACCCTTGATGCCGACCTTGGCCAGCCCGTCGGCCATTTCGCGGGCGCGCAGCTCGCGGCCGCTGCGCGTCTGGTGCAGTCCGGCCACCAGCTGCGGGTTTTGCGCATCAAAGCCCAGCCCGACGATGTGTACGGTTTCGCCGGCGAAGGTGACCGAGATTTCGGCGCCGGTCAGGTAGTTCAGGCCCTGCGCCTGGGCCGCCGCAGCGGCGCGCGCGATGCCGCCGATTTCGTCGTGGTCGGTCAGGGCCCACAGCTCGACGCCGTTGGCTTTGGCGCGTTCGACCAACTGTTCGGGTGTCAGGGTGCCGTCGGAGACGACAGAGTGGCAGTGGAGATCGGCGTTCAATATGGTTTGCAGGTACACGCTTCCGATTTTAGGCGCTGTAACCTGGCAGGGCCGGCACGCCGGTCGATGTCCGCCGCGGTGTCGTGGGCAGACCAGCGCGGCACCCCAGTTGCTATGATTTAAGGAGCTTACTACGCCCGTAAATAAAGGGCTGTGAGCCTGAAATGCTTAAATTTCAGCGGCTTCCACCAAAAAGCGCACGCGCTTCACGCCCTTGAACTCGTCGGCATCGAGCCGGAACGCCAGCGTCACCCGGGACGGCAGGGAGTCGGTGTGGCCGAACCAGATGCCATCGACGTTTTGCCCCTGATGCTTGAGCTTGAGCGCCAGGTGCTTTTCGCCGACCAGGCGCTGCGACACGACCTCGACTTCTTCGCTGAAGGTCGGCGCGGCAAAGCCCTGGCCCCACACTTTCTTGTGCAGCGTATCGACCATGTCGATGCGGCAGTACTCGGCTGGTAGCGGCCCGTCGGTGTCGAGCCGGCGCGTCAGCGTGCCGGCGTCCATCCACTCGCCGGCGACCTGCTGAAGCGCCTGCTCGAAGGCGGCAAAACTGCTCCGGTCTATGGTGCAGCCGGCCGCCATCGCATGGCCGCCGAAGCGCAGCAGCACGCCGGGGCAGCGCTTGGCCACCAGGTCAAGCGCGTCGCGCAGATGAAACCCGGCAATCGAGCGCCCTGAGCCTTTGAGTTCGTGCTCCTTTCCGGGCGCTCCGCTGGCGGCGAAGACAAAGGTCGGGCGGTGCAGCCGGTCCTTGATGCGCGAGGCGACGATGCCGACCACGCCTTCATGAAAGTCGGCCCCGAAAATCGCAATGGCTGGCGGCGGCGCGGCATCCAGGTCGAACATCGCGTCGGCCGCGAGCTGCGCCTGTTCGCGCATGCCAGTCTCCAGGCTGC
The DNA here is from genome assembly GCA_026786065.1 of Polaromonas sp. Classification (GTDB taxonomy): domain Bacteria; phylum Pseudomonadota; class Gammaproteobacteria; order Burkholderiales; family Burkholderiaceae_C; genus Polaromonas. The sequence continues at coordinate 1,034 of JAJAYS010000194.1, read as the reverse complement.
GCCGTTCGCGGTTGATGCCGTCGAGCAGCCGGGCGAGTTCGTCGGCGTGGCCGGCGTCGTCGGTCAGCAGGCATTCGATGCCCAGCGTCATGTCGGCCAGGCGACCGGCGGCATTGATGCGCGGGCCGAGCGCAAAGCCGAAGTCGAAGGTGGTGGCCATTTCGGGTCGGCGCGCCGCAACCGCAAACAGTGCCGCGACACCAGGCGGCATCGCGCCCTGGCGCACCCGCTTCAGCCCCTGCGCGACCAGTCGGCGGTTGTTGGCGTCGAGCCGCACCACATCGGCCACCGTGCCGAGGGCAACCAGCGGCAGCAGCGCGTCGAGCCTGGGCTGGTTGGCTGGGCTGACGGGGCCGCGGCGGCGACGCGCGGCGCGCAGCGCCAGCAGCAAATAAAACATCACGCCGACGCCAGCGATGGACTTGCTCTCAAAGAGGCAGTCCGGCTGGTTCGGGTTGACGATGACGTCGGCGTCGGGCAGCACCACCACACCGGCCTGCAGCGCGGGCAAGTGGTGGTCGGTCACCAGCACCTGCAGGCCCAGCGCCCGAGCGCGGGCCACGCCGTCCACGCTGGCGATGCCGTTATCGACCGTGACCAGCAGGTCGGCGCCCAGGGCCTTGACGCGCTCGGCAATCGGTGCGGTCAGGCCGTAGCCGTCAACGACGCGGTCCGGAACCAGGTAGCTGACGCGGGTCGCCCCGAGCAGCCGCAGGCCGCGCAACGCGACCGCGCAGGCGGTGGCGCCGTCGCAGTCGTAGTCGGCCACGACACAGATCGATTGCCCGGCGCGCATAGCGTCGGCCAGCAGCGCGGCGGCTTCCGGCGCGCCGCGCAGCGTCTGCGGCGGCAACAGGTGATACACCGACTTGTAGGAGAGCTCGATCTGCGGCCCGAGACCGGTCAGCGCGAGCTGCGCCATGTTCTGGGCATTGGTGACCGCTGCCACGGCCCCGGTGCTCGCGGTCAGCGATGGCCCGATGATGGCCACGACCTTCTCGTTGAAGATCAGGTTCTCGGCCTTGCCCTTGGCG
>JAJAYS010000193.1 GCA_026786065.1 Polaromonas sp. | reverse complement strand
GCCGGTGGCCGTGCCGGTGGCCCGGCCGCCCTCGCCGGTGCCGCCCGAGCCGCCGGTGCCAGATCCACCGGCGGCCGAGCCGGAGTTGGAGGCGGAGTTGCCAATGTTCTGCACACTGTTGCCGGACACATAACCGCTGAGGCTGCTGGTGGCCGTTGCCGTGGTCACATTGAAGGCATTGGTGAAGGTGCCGGTCGAGCCGTTGTTCAGCGCGGCCGAACGCGCAGCGCTGGCGTTGGCCGCGCCTGAGCGTTTGTTCGTGCTGCTGTCCGCGCGGTTGGCAAACGACGTGGTGGTTGGCGTGCTGACGCTGGTTGCCGTATTGGTGCTGGTGCTCGCGCTGGTACTGGTGTTGCTGCCGACAACCGTGTCTTGGTCGGTGTTGTTGGCGAGCGCCGCACCGCTGACACCGAACGCTACGGCAATGGCCGAAGCCAAGAGTGATGATTTCATGAAGCCCCCTGAAGGTTGTTGGATAAAGACCGGGTTGAAATGCGTCGCCGCAAATCGGAGGTCAATGTGCAACTTTGATGCCAGTGGCCGCGAGCGTTCGGCGAACGCTTGATGCCGCTGGAGAAATGAACTGCGGCGGCGCTCTGCAGGTGGCCCGCATGGGCCGACAGGCGGGCCACCGAGGCCGATCTGTCCCAGTTTTGTGACGCCTGGCGCGCGATCATTCCGGTCGAAACCGGGCTGACGCTCTCGTTCAATCAATGCGCGCCCGGTGCGATGTCAGCGCACGCCACGCAATGCGCAGGCGAGCGCCGGCAGTGTCTCCGTGCTGTGACAAGTGAGCGCACGTGTTACAGCCTGGCATCACCACGGGCTTCGGCGCTGCCTATCCGCATGAGAGGGTCAGCCTATAAAACGCCGCTGGCAGGAGCCAGCCTGCCGGCTGCCACACAAGCGTTACATATCACTCGCGGCTGATAAATTTTTTAACTTTTGCTTGCAATATGACACTTGCTGCGGCGCGCTCGCCTACCTATCCTCACTACAAAGTAGTACAACAAAGGCCGCCTGCTGTACGGCCGAAGAAAGGGGACGTGTCATGGATGAATGGCGTGGCAACTTGCGCTGGTATGGGCTTGCTTTGTGCCTGATGGGTGTCGGCGCAGCCCGAGCTCAGGCGCCAGGTCCGTCACCCGCCGCGCCGGACGCGTCTGGCGCGCGCGTCGAGAGCTTGCAGCGGCAACTGCAGGAGCAGGCCAGACAAATCGAAACACTGAAGCGGGCGGTCGCCGAACAGGAGGCGCGCCAGCGGGAAATGCAGCGTTCGCTGGGCCAGCAGACGCCGCCGGTTGTCGCACCGGCCACGCCGGCCGCAAGCGATCAACCCGATACCCGGCGGCCGGTTCGTGTCGGCACGGCTCCGGACTCCGAAGCGCAACCCCCTGCGGTCGCGCCGCTGTTCGACCAGGCGGGTGTCCTGACCCCCAGCGGCCGGTATGTGCTCGAACCTTCGCTGCAGTACAGCTACTCGTCGAGCAACCGTGTGGCACTGGTCGGCTACACCATTATTCCGGCCTTGCTGATCGGACTGGTCGATGTCCGCGAGGTCAAGCGCAGCACCGTCACCGGCGCGCTGGCGCTGCGCTACGGCCTGAGCAACCGCCTCGAGCTGGAAGCCAGGCTGCCCTATGTGTACCGCTCCGATTCGGCCATCAGCCGTGAAATTTTCACCGGCTCGGCTTCGGAGCGCGTGTTCAGCACCAGCGGCAAGGCGGTCGGCGACGCCGAGAGCGGGGCGCGCTACCAGATCAACGACGGCGGCGCCAGCCGGCCCTACTACATCGGCTCGCTGCGGTTGAAGACGCGCACCGGCAAGGATCCGTTCGAGGTCGAGACCGACTGCGTGACGCGCTGCATCGGCAACACCTCCGGAACCGGCCTTCCGCTTGAGTTGCCGACCGGGTCGGGTTTTTATTCGCTGCAGCCCGGCCTGACCATGCTGTTCCCGTCCGACCCTGCGGTGTTCTTCGGTGGGGTCAGCTACACCTACAACTTCAAACGCAGCGGCGTCAGCCGCCTGGTGCGAGGCGGTGAACAGGAGTTCCTCGGCGACGTCGAACCCGGGGGCATCCTCGGCTTGAACTTCGGCATGGGGCTGGCGCTCAACGACGCGTCGTCGTTCAGCATGGGCTTCGATCTCAATTCGGTTGGGCGCACCCGCCAGAACGGCGTGCCGATCGCCAGCTCGGTGCGTACCCAGCTGGCCAGCCTGCTGCTGGGCTATTCCTATCGATACAGCGACAAAACCGCTTTCAGCCTGACGGTCGGCGCCGGCCTGACGCGGGACACGCCGGACTTCACGCTGAATCTCAGAATTCCGATGTCGTTTTAAAGGCCTCGTCATGAAACCGAGAAAAATTCTTTGCGTCGGTCCCGGCAAACCGCCGTCGGTGGCCGACGCGCTGCTGCAGTCGGCGACCTGGGAGGTGCTGATGGCGGCCGATGTCGCCACGGCCCGCCGTATTCAGGCGCGGCAGGACGTCCAGGTCGGGCTGTTGCCGCTCGTTGACGGCCTGCCTGAGTCGATCAGCCTGGCCGAAGAGTGCACGCGCATGGCGCGTGGCATCGAGTGGGTCGGGCTTTGCCACCAAGTGGCACTCGACATGCCGGCGCTGCGCGAGCTGGTGCTCAACGAATTCTTTGATTACCACACGCTGCCGGTGGACTGGCCGGTGCTTGACCTGACGCTCGGTCACGCCTTTCGCCGTGCCCAGTTGCGCGCCCGTAATCCGCCAGAATCCGGCGCTGGCGGCAGTATGGGCATGGTCGGCTTGAGCGCGCAGATTGCAAATCTGCGGCAGCAGATCCGCAAGGTGGCGGCGACCGATGCGCCGGTGCTGATTGGCGGCGAAAGCGGAAGTGGCAAGGAGCTGGCTGCTCGCGCGGTGCACCAGACCTCGCACCGGGCCAACGGCCCCTTCGTCGCCGTCAACTGCGGCGCGATTGCCCCGGCGCTGATTCATTCCGAGCTGTTTGGTCACGAGCGCGGCTCGTTCAGCGGGGCGACGGCCTGCAGGCAGGGCTTCATCGAAGCGGCCGGCGGCGGCACCATCTTTCTCGACGAAATCGGCGACTTGCCGCTCGAGTTGCAGACCAATCTGCTGCGGTTTCTGCAGGAGCGCACGATTCACCGGGTCGGCTCCTCGCGCAGCCTGGAGATCGACACGCGGGTGATTGCCGCCTCGCACATCGATCTGGTCGAGGCGGTGGCGGCGGGCCGGTTTCGCGAAGACCTGTTCTATCGCCTCAACGTGCTGTCGCTGGTGGTGCCGCCGCTGCGCGAACGCCGCTCCGATGTGCCGATCCTGGCGCAGCATTTTCTGCAGCTGTGCATGGGTGACCCGCGCCAGAGCCGCGTCGAAGGCTTTACCCGGCAGGCCGTGGCGGCCATGACGTCCCACGACTGGCCTGGCAATGTGCGCGAGCTGTACAACCGGGTCCAGCGCGCCCGCGTCATGACCGACCAGCGCCTGATCACGCCGCAAGACATGCTGTTGTCGGTGCCGGCCGGCAACGTCAGCCTGGGACTCGAAGCCATCCGGACGATGGCCGAACGGGACGAGATTGCGCTAACCCTCGGGCGCGTTGGCCGCAACGTCACGCATGCGGCGCGCGAGCTCGGCATTTCCCGGATGACGCTGTATCGGCTGATCGACAAGCATGGTCTTGTGCCGCGCACTGAAATGAAAAGCCCAAACCCCGCCTTCGGCCGGTAGCCGGGCCGACGAAGCCTCCAGTTGCTATTAAAAACAGAGCTGTCTGCGCCCGTTTCTACTGGGCCAGATGCCGAAAGAATGCCGCAAAGCTTCTTAGGGCAGGCCGGGACCAGCCGAGCGCCCAGCGCGGCCGTTCGGCGCTCCGCGCGCCGGGAGCCCGGAAAAGCCGGCCCGTGCCGCTGGGCCGCGTCGCCTTGCTTCATCTCGCCTGAAAGGTGCCGATCAGGCAGGACTCGTTACCGATCTGCGTGACGCGGCCGGCCACCGCATAACTGTTCGGATCGACCAGCCAGACGTCGCCGGTGATGGCGGCGTATTTGGCATCGGTCGGGAAGGGCACGCCGCGTGGGTGCGAGGGCTTGCCGTCGGGTGTTTCCAGCGTCAGGCGCTTGATCTCGGCGGGCTGGCCGGACAGCGCCTTGGCGACATCGACGATGGAGATGTGGTTGCTGCGAAAGTGCGTGACGACATGCGCGCGACTTCAGCCTTGGCCGGCTGGCTCAGCGCCAGCCCGACGTCGATGATCGAAATGGTGTTGCCTGGCCGGTCGGTGGCCAGGTCCTCGCGCGCCGCCAGCACCACCAGCTTGCCATTAAGGCTGGTCGAAATGCCAAAGCCGCCGTTGCCGGTCGGAATGCGCGCCAGTTCGGCGCCGGGTTCGCCCGCCAGCGCCTTCTGCAGGCTGATCACCCGGACGTCGTGGGTGCCGCGATTGGCGGTGAACCGCGTGCCGCCGCCAGGCGAGCTGAAGGTGACGCCGTTGGTGCCGGCGTAGCCGCCGATTTTCGGGCTCGGCGAGGCATGCGGGATCGGTGTGACCGGGCAGTCGAAGCCGGGTTTTCCGTAGGCCTGCCCGACCTGGCGGATCACGGTGTTGGTCTTCAGATCGACGATGCCTATGGTGCGGCCGCCGTCTTCGCTGTCGGGCGTTCCCGATGCGGCTTCGGCGGCGTAGCGCTGGTCCGGACTCATGGAAAAGCCGGTGGCACTGAAGTTCTAGCCGTCGATGTAGCCCGCCACCGTGTTCAGCGTGCCGTCGCTGGCT
>JAJAYS010000192.1 GCA_026786065.1 Polaromonas sp. | reverse complement strand
CCCTAGCCCTCTCCCAGAGGGAGAGGGAACAAGAAGGAAACCTTTCCCAAGGAGGAGTGCAACGAGGGAGGGCCAAGCGGGCGCCGCTATGCCCCCTCGCCCTCTGCGAAGGGCGCCGGTACTGCTCCCCCTCCCTTGGAAAGAAGGCTGGGGTGAGGGCTGCGCCGGCTTCTGCTTTGGCCTTTCGACAAGCCGACAACAGGCCAGGCCCGACACGAACGATGCCGCGCAGGTCATTCGGCCGCAGCATCTTCAGGCTTGAGCAACTCAACCGCCAACTCGTGCGTCAGTGCAGCAACGTCGTCGCGCTGCTTGAACAAGATGCCGGCGGTGTCGGCGACGACCTCCGGGTCCACCACCCGGGGGTCCAGGGCGACCAGCGCCCTGGCCCATTCCACGCTCTCGGCAATACCGGGCGCGCGCTGGAACGCATTGCCCAGCGGGGAGCGCCGCAGCCGGTCCACGAAGCTGGCGACTTGCAGCGACAGGGCCTCACTGGCGCCGGGGACCTGAGCCCGGACGATAGCCAGTTCGCGCTCGCGCTCGGGGTAGTCGAGCCAGTGATAGAGGCAACGGCGTTTTACCGCATCGTTCAGATCGCGGGTGCGGTTGCTGGTCAGGATAGTGACCGGCGTGACGGCAGCACGCACCGTGCCCAGCTCGGGAATGCTGACCTGGTACTCACCCAGATATTCCAGCAGGAAAGCCTCGAACGGTTCGTCGGCCCGATCCACCTCGTCGATCAGCAGCACCGCGCCTGGCTCGGGGGTTTGCAGCGCCTGCAGCAGCGGCCGGCGGATAAGGTAGCGGCCCTGATAGACCTCGTCCTCGACATCGCCGCCCTGTCCCCGGGTTTCGGCGGCCCGCAGGTGCAGCAATTGCGCGGCGTAATTCCATTCGTACAGGGCCTCGCGCTGTTCAAGGCCGTCGTAGCATTGCAGCCGGATCAGCTGGCGCGCCAGCGCGATCGACAGCGCCTTGGCCAGCTCGGTTTTGCCGACACCCGGCTCGCCTTCAAGCAGCAGCGGACGCTCCAGTTTGAGCGCCAGAAAGACGGCGGTGGCCAGGCGGCGGTCGGCGAAGTAGCCGGCGTCACGCAGCCCCTGCACAAGCGCGTCTATGGTGGGAAAGGTGGGCATCGGTGGCTTGTCAGTCGCTATACTTTTAATAGCTGTTAACGCCCGTATTTAAATGACCTAAAGCCGTTTTTACTAAATTTTTCAGTCGCCGGGCAGTGGCGGAGTACGCACCGTGCCAGCGGCAGAAAAATGGCACGGACCCAAAAATGGCCAGCCGGGGCACCAGGCAGCGGCCGTGGTCTGCAAGCCCAAGTTGAACCGGACTTCGCTCTGGCTGTGGCCCGGCGCCTTCGCCCACGAAACGCCCTTCCGGCAACAGGCCGACACACCACATCGCTGGGCGGCCGGACCTGTGCGGCTGGATCAAGCCAGCGCTTTGGTGACCGCACGCTGGGTCAGCACGCTGATCAGGTTGGCACGATACTCCGGGCCGCCGTGGAGGTCGCTGTTTAGATCGGCTGAATCGATCGCCACCGCGGCGGCCGACTCGGCGGTGAAGCTTTTGCTCAGTGCGGCCTCAAGGCCGGCATGGCGAAACACGCCGCTGGCCGCGCCGGTGATGGCGACACGCACGCCGCTATCGAACTGCGCGACGAACACGCCGACCAGCGGAAAGCGCGACGCGCCCTGCTTGAACTTTTCGTAGGCGGCGCGTTTGGGGATCGGGAAGCTGATCGCGGTAATCAGTTCGCCCTCCTCCAGCGCCGTCGTGAACATGCCCTGAAAAAAGTCATCGGCTGCAATCTTGCGGGAGGGTGTGTGGATGGTGGCGCCCAGGCCCAGCACCGCGCTCGGGTAGCAGGCCGAAGGGTCGTTGTTGGCAACCGAACCGCCGAGCGTGCCCATGGTGCGCACCTGCCGGTCACCGATGCGTTCGGCGAGGTCGGCCAGTGCCGGCAAGCTGGCTTTGAGATCGGCGTTGCGACCGACATCGGCATGCCGCGCCATGGCGCCGACGACGAAGGCAGCGCCTTCGCGCCGGATCTCGCTGAGCTCCTTGATGCCGCCGAGGTCGGCCAACTGCTCGTGGCAGGCCAGGCGCAGCTTCATCGAAGCCAGCAGCGTTTGCCCACCAGCCAGCGGCTTGGCACCGGCAGCGGACAGCCGGGCTGCGTCGGCCACCGTGGTGGGCCGCTCAAGTGTGAATGCATACATGGTGTGTTCCTTTGTGCTTTTTATTTCTTGGCGGCGCGGATCGCTTCCCAGACGCGCGCGGGCGAAGCGGGCATGTCGAAGTCAAGCACCCCCAGCGGCCGGAGTGCGTCCAGCAGGGCGTTGATCACCGCAGGTGGCGATCCGATGGCGCCGGCCTCGCCGCAGCCCTTGGCGCCCAGCGGGTTGTGGCTGCACGGCGTGCACAGGGTGTCGAGCTTGAAGTCGGGCATGTCGCTGAAGCGCGGCATGGCGTAGTCCATGAAGGAGCCGGTCAGCAACTGGCCGGATTCCGGGTCATAGACGCAGTTTTCCATCAGCGCCTGACCGATGCCCTGAACCAGCCCGCCCTGCACCTGGCCCTCGACGATCATCGGATTGATGATGTTGCCGAAGTCATCGACGGCGGTAAACGAGTCGACGCAGACTTGCCCGGTTGCCGGGTCAACCTCGACTTCACAGATGTAGGTGCCGGCCGGGAAGGTGAAGTTGGTCGGGTCGTAGAACGCGGTTTCGTTCAGGCCGGGTTCCAGCTTGTCGAGCGGGTAGTTGTGCGGCACATAAGCGGTCAGCGCCACCTGGCCAAAGGTGACTTTCTTGTCGGTACCCTTGATGGTGAACTCGCCGTTGGCGAACTCGACGTCGGCGTCGCTGGCTTCCATCAGGTGGGCGGCGATTTTCTTCGCCTTGGTTTCGATCTTGTCGAGCGCCTTCATGATGGCCGTGCCGCCAACCGACATCGAGCGCGAGCCGTAGGTGCCCATGCCGAACGGCACCCGGCCGGTGTCGCCGTGAACGATATCGACCGCATCGACCGAGATACCAAGGCGCGCCGCGACCACCTGCGCAAACGTGGTTTCGTGGCCCTGGCCGTGGCTGTGCGAGCCGGTGAACACAGTTACGCTGCCGGTGGGATGCACCCGGACCTCGCCGCATTCGAACAAGCCAGCCCGCGCGCCGAGCGCACCGGCGATGTTGCTCGGTGCCAGCCCGCAGGCTTCGATGTAGCACGAATAGCCGATGCCGCGCAGCAGCCCTTTGGCCTCCGAAGCCGACTTGCGCTGGGCGAACCCGGCGACTTCGCCGAGTTCGTTGCCGCGCTTGAGCAGCGCATGAAAGTCACCGACGTCGTACTGCAGCGCGACCGGTGTCTGGTACGGAAACTCGGTGATGAAATTGCGGCGCCGGATTTCGTCCTGAGCAAGCCCCATGTCCCAAGCGGCGCGCGTGACCAGCCGCTCCACCAGATAGGTCGCCTCCGGCCGACCGGCCCCGCGGTACGCATCGACTGGCGCGGTGTTGGTAAACCAGGCATCAACCTCGACGTAGATCAGCGGCGTCGCATACTGGCCTGCCAGCAGCGTTGCATACAAGATGGTCGGGATGGCCGGGGCGAAAGTGGACAGGTAGGCGCCCATGCTGGCATCGGTGTGCACCCGCATGGCTAGGAACTTGCCGTCTTTGTCCATCGCCATTTCGGCGTGGCTGACGTGGTCCCGGCCGTGCGCGTCGCTGACAAATGCTTCGCTGCGGTCGCAGGTCCACTTGATGTTGCGATTGAGCTTTTTGCTGGCCCAGGTCAGGCAGACGTCTTCAGCGTACAGGTAAATTTTGGAGCCAAAGCCGCCGCCGACGTCGGGTGCGATCACCCGTACCTTGTGTTCGGGCAAACCCATCACGAAAGCCGTCAGGAGCAGGCGTTCGACGTGCGGGTTCTGGTTGGAGACGTAGAGCGTGTAGTCGTCGTTGGCCCGGTTGTAGGAGCCGATCGCCGCACGCGGCTCCATTGCGTTCGGCACCAGCCGGTTGTTGGTCAGGTCCAGCTTGGTGACATGCGCGGCCGAGGCGAACACCGCATCGACCTGCGCCTTGTCGCCCAGCGCCCATTTGTAGCAGCGGTTGTCGGGTGCGGCGTCGTGCAGCGGAGCCGCTCTGGCCGCATCGGTGACCCGCACCACGGCAGTGAGCACGTCGTAATCGACCTCGACCAGTTCGGCGGCGTTTTTCGCCTGCTCAAGGGTTTCAGCGACCACCATCGCCACGTGGTCGCCGACATAGCGCACCTTGCCTTGGGCCAGGATGGGGTGGGGCGGCTCTTTCATCGGGGAGCCGTCGGTGCTGGTGATCAGCCAGCCGCAGGGCAGCCCGTTGATCTTGTCGGCCGCGACATCTGCGCCAACCAGCACGCCGATGACGCCGGGCGCAGCCTTGGCGGCCTCGGTGTTGATGCTGTTGATTCCGGCATGCGCATGCGGCGAGCGCACAAAAACGGCATAGGTCTGGTTGGCCAGCGTGATGTCATCGGTGTACTGGCCGCCGCCGGTCAGAAAGCGATAGTCTTCCTTGCGTTTTACAGAAACGCCGATGTTGGGAAGGTTGACGAAGTCGGATGCACCCATTTGAGAACTCCTGAAAAGTGATGAATGAGGGACGAATTGGTAGCCAGACCGGCCCGACCGGATTCAAGCGCGAGCGGTGTACGCATGGCTGGAACTGGTTGCAGCCCGTACCGGTCTTTGCTGTTGCCAATCGAAACCGGTATTTGCCTGCTTGTTTGCTCAGCCAGCCATGGCCGCAGCGCCCTGCTGCACTGCCTTGACGATGTTCTGGTAGCCGGTGCAGCGGCAGATATTGCCTTCGAGGCCGTCCCGGATTTCGCTGGCGCTGGCTTTTGGGTTGTGCTTGCAGAAATCAACCGCGCTCATCACCATGCCGGTGGTGCAAAAACCGCACTGAAGCCCGTGGCAGTCTTTGAACGCAGCCTGCATCGGGTGAAGCGTGCCGTCCTTGTCGGCCAGGCCTTCGATGGTCGTAATCTCGCTGCCTGCGGCCTGCGCAGCCAGGATGTTGCAGGACTTGACCGTGCGACCGTTCATGATGACGGTGCAGGCGCCGCACTGGGCCGTATCGCAGCCAACGTGGGTGCCTGTCATTTTGAGCTGTTCACGTAGCACCTGCACCAGCAGCGTATTCGGCGGCGTCTCGACGCTGGACGCTTTCCCGTTGACCCTGAATTGAACCTGCATACGAATGTTTCCTTTAGTGGCTGGCGGGATACAGATAAAAATACGAAACGAGAATGGAAACAAACACAGACTGCGCGCCAATGGCACCGCGTTTGCCGGATCATTGTTCAGGCCCTCAAGGTGACGGACGCATAGGTTAAACCCTCGCCACTTGTCAAAGCATGTCGAAATTCTCAAAATGAAACAGTAGGATTGGCGCAGGCGCTGCAACGGTCGCATCGCCCGATTCGCCCTGCAATAACCCAATGCAACCAGCCCTCTCACTTCAGTCCGCGCGGCGTTTACAGCAGATTGCCGATGCCCGCCATGCGGTGATGCACGACTGCCAGAGCAGCGCCACGGGTTTGTCCGAAGCCTGGATCGAGCGTTCGTGGCAGCGCTGCCTGGCCAGTGGCAAAAAGCCCAATGAAACGCTGGCGTTCGACCCAATTGCCCAGCCGGTCGCCCGCCGTTTGCAGGAGGCCAATCGGCACCTGCTTCTGGCCGCCCGGCCGACCCTTGAGCGGCTTGCTAAAGCCATAGCCAGTTCGCGTTACTTCGTTGTCCTGACCAACGCTGAGGGCATGGTCGTTGATGTGGATGGACCGATAGACCGGAGCGACCGACGGGTCGAACTGGTCACGCGTATCGGCGCGGATCTCTCGGAGCCGAGCGTCGGGACCACGGCGATCGGCGCGGCGCTGACCGAGCTTCGACCGGTATGGCTGCACCGGGGCGAGCATTTTTTCACCTCGAACGGCGCCTACAGCTGCGCCGGTGCACCGCTGTTCGGTGCCGACGGCCGGTG
>JAJAYS010000191.1 GCA_026786065.1 Polaromonas sp. | reverse complement strand
GTGCCGCCCTCTTCAAGCCGCTGCTGAAGGACGCCATCGCCTAGCACCAGATCGCACCCGGCCAACTCACCCGGCATGCCGATCGCGGCGCGCCCATGAAGGCCAAGGCCACCGCCTTCCTGCTCGCCGATCTGGGCGTCACCCGCTCGCACAACCGGCCGCATACCTCAAACGACAACCCGTTCTCCGAAAGCCACTTCAAGACCCTGAAGTACCAGCCGCGATTTCCACGCCGCTTTGGCTGCAGCGCCGATGCCAAGGCCTTCTGCCGGCAGTTCTTCGACTGGTACAACCGGGACCACCACCACAGCGGCATCGGCCTCATGACGCCAGACCAGGTCCATTACGGCCAAGCTGATGCCGTTCACGCTGCCCGACAAAACACTCTCGATCGGGCCTGCCGAAACAACCCAGAGCGCTTCGTCAACAAGCCACCAACACCGCCAGCCAAGCCAACCGCCGCATGGATTAATCCACCCAGCCGTAGCGCTGACCGCCAAGCCTAAATGCCAGAAACAGGTGGATCAAAGTCGTTGACACGTTCCGCGGCACCCACGCACCGGCCGAGCCATCACCAGTGCCTCGCCGCGGCGGCGGCAACAAGACGGCACGGCGAGCGATCCACGAGGTGCGTGTGGTCAAGGCCACGGTGCCGCCGGGCTCGCGCTTCAAGGGCTACCAGAGCTTCGTGGTGCAGGACTTGGTGCTGCGCGCGCATGTGGTCCGGCTGCGGCGAGAGCGTTGGCTGACGCCCCAGGGGCAGAGCATCACCGCACCACTGCCGGCCTCCGTGGCGGGCCATTTCGGACCCGAGCTGCGCCGCTTCGTGCTGGCGCAATACCACCAGGGGCAGGTGACGGTGGCGCGGCTGGTGACACAGCTGCGCGCCATCGGCATCGACATCTCGCAGCGCCAGGTGATGCGGCTGCTGATCGCTGGCCAGGACGGCTTCGTGGCCGAGGCCCGCGACGTATTGCGGGCGGGGCTTCAGACAGCGCCCTGGATCTCGGTCGACGACACCGGCGCGCGGCATGCCGGGGCGAATGGCGTCTGCACCCAAATCGGCCGCCAACACTCCACCTGGTTCGGCACGACCGCAAGCAAGAGCCGGCTGAACTTCCTGGGGCTGCTGCGCGCAGGCCACACCGACCACGTCATCAACGACGCGGCGCTGGCCTACATGCGCGGCCGCGGCCTGGCCGGCCCGCTGATCGCCCGTCTGGCCGACGACGCGCGGGGGCACTTTGCCAACAGCGCGGCCTGGACGGCGCATCTCGACCGCCTCGGCATCCACGGGTTGGAGGGCAGCCTCGGCCCGGCACGCATCGCCACCGAGGGCGCGCTGTGGGGCAGCATCGCTGCCCACGGTTTTCTGCGCGATGCGGTCATTCTCAGCGACGATGCCGGCCAGTTCGATGTCGGCCGCCACGCGCTGTGCTGGGTCCACGCCGAACGCCTGGTGCACCGGCTCGACACCTTCACCGACGACCAGCACGCCGCCCAGCAGCAAATGCGCGGGCTGATCTGGTGGTTCTACGCCGACCTCAAAGCCTATCGGCAGGAGCCGACCGCACAGCGCCGGGTCGAGCTGCGCGCCCGTTTCGATCGCATCTTCCGACGGCGAACCGGCTTCGTGATGCTCGATCGGCTGCTGGGCCGCCTGCTCGGCCGCAAACCGGAACTGCTCCAGGTGCTCGACCGGCCGGAGGTCCCGCTCCACACCAACGGCTCGGAGAACGACATCCGATGCCAGGTCACCAAGCGAAAGATCAGCGGCGGAACCCAGAGCACCGCCGGGCGCGACTGCCGCGACGCTTTCCTCGGATTGGCGAAGACCTGCGCCAAGCTCGGTGTCAGCTTCTGGGACTACCTCGGCAACAGGCTGGGAGCGCCCGGCAGCACCGCCATTCCACCCCTGCAGGACTTGGTCAGGCAACGCGCCACCGCTTGAATGCCCGGGGTTTTGCCCCGGTTACGACGCGGTTCATTGAGCTGAGGGCCTTTGCCTGGACCAACAACACAGTGCGGGTGATGGCGCTGAATATCGCGGGAGCGACATTTAACCTCCATGCAACGACGATGTCGGTGCCGCTTGTTCTGATCCACGGCAACATCGCCGCTGTCAGGCGGAAAACCTACACATCGGGCTATCCAAAATTCCCGGGCCAGCTCTAATCACGATGCTCAACGCGATCAGGAAGTTCAGCATTGTGTCGCTTTCGATGAGAATGGATCGCGTGCCCGGGACGCTTTCCGCCTCGCGAACGCGCGCAGCGCCGTTTGAGCCGTGCGAGGGAACAACACGGTGACGCCACAAAAGCAAAGCCGTCCCAGAGAACCGAATGGCGATTTCTTGATTTAGCGATTGATGCTTTCGGTGATTTGCCGAGGCGCGGCAAGCCGCACGCCGCGGCGATAGACCAGCACCGAAACCGTCCAGCTCACGAGAAATATCCCCACCACCACCACGCCGAAATCAGCCATACTGTCATTGAGCGCGTTCAGCCCCGCCCAAAACCCGCCCTCCAGCCCAATTTGAGACGCCACGAGTGACGCCCCACACATAGCGCCCAAGAAAAACACGAGCAGCACCCAGGCTGTGGTGT
>JAJAYS010000190.1 GCA_026786065.1 Polaromonas sp. | reverse complement strand
GCGTGGCACGTTGCGCCCCGAGCAGCGCCGCATTTTCTGCGGCCGCAGGGGAGCGTGCGGCGGCCGCCAAAAAATAATCGATCGCCTCGGGGTTGCGGTTTGCCGCCAGACTTTCAAAGCCGAGTTCGAGGCGGGCCTGCACATCCCCGGTACGCGCTGCGTTCAGCAGCAACGGGCTGATGTCGGAGCGCGCTGCCGTTTGCCCGGTAGCGCCCCCACCATTGGCACCCGGCTGCAGCGCCTGCAGGGGCGCCAGCCGAGACGCCAGCAGCCATTGCAAAAATAGCGCGCGGCCCGAGTTGGCGGGGCGCAGCCGGGTGATCCACAGCTGAGCTGCAGCCGGATCGGGCGGGCCCCTGCAGCCTTCGATTTCGCACCAGGCCAGCCCGGCGGCGGCCTGCGGCTCGCCCAGATTCCACGCCCGCTCGAACCAGCTTGCTGCCTGCGCCTGATCGGCTGGTAGCCCGGTGCCGTGCAACTGCACCAGGCCGAGCACCCAGGAGGCGCTGGCCTGGTTGCGCGCGTCGCGTGCGCCGGGCGGGCCTTGCAGCGCGGCCTTGCGCAGCGCCGCAAGTTCGGCGTCGCGTACCGGGTTGTCGGCTCCGGCCACGCGCAGCGGCGCCCGGCTGAGGCTGTCCGAATTGCTCAACGCCGGAGGCGACAGCCGGTCAATGTGCGGCGCGGCCGGTGTCGCGTCGGGGTCGGCTATGGATGGCGGTGCAGCCGCGTTCGGTTTTCGGCGGTCGGTAGCAGCGCCGGGGCCTGGACTGTTGCCAATGGGCGGCGGCGCGGCGAGCGGAGCAGGGTCGAGAACCGGCGGCCAGCTCGACCCGCGTGCGCACCGCTGCGCCGGCGCCCTGCGCATAGTCGCGCGCCACATTGAACGGCACGCCGTACTCGCCGATGCGGCCGGCCAGGTCCAGGCCCTGGCCGCCGCTGGCGATGATGACTTCGTTGGCCGAGTCGAGGCCGGGAATCAGGCTGCGCGGGCGGAAGTCGCCGATGTGCAGCTCCAGCCCAAGGATGGCCGCGTTGCGATTTTTGCTGTAGCCGGTGTGTAGCTGATCATCATGCCTTTGGCATTGAGCAGCACGCGCGTCGAAAAGTCGGGGATCTGCTTGCTGACGATCAGCGTGGTCAAGACCTGAGCCTCACGGAACATCCGGTCTACGCACATCAGCGAATCCGAAAAGCTCGACACGGACCGGACCGGACCGGCCGGGTGGACGGCCGGTTCGCTGCGCTGGCGTAAGAGTTGTAGCTGTAGTAAAAAATGAATATCGACATAGTTCCTGTCAAATAATAAAAAGTTAGTAAGGAAAGACCTTTTATGAAACTGTTAGTAATTTTTCTCAGCAGACATAAAATATATTCACCTATGTTTTGTGCCAACAAAAAATTGAAATGCAAGTGGCCATCACCTGTTTGGGGGATGGTGGACTCGCAAATTGCAGTTATCGTCTCTCCCGCCCGTCATGCATATTCCCCGGGTTAATAAAAGTTCGCTAACAACCCTTTTTGGGTTAACGTAACAATGCGTTTGCAAGCGGGTATAAAGTGCAACGGCCAGGCGCCAGGTTCTTGCAATTTCCGGCCCTGCAACGCGCCGCCGTACCAGGTTGATGAAGTGACCAAAAGGTTGAACCTCATGTCTGCCATTCCAGAATCAAACCCGCGGCATTCCGCGCAAACCCAAGCCTGGATAAATCAGTCCGCGCCGGCTGCCGACCTGCGCGAGACGGCGTCGTCGGTGTGGCCCGGTTTCCTGATTGGTCAGCCCAGCCGACCGGTTCGGGTGCTGCTGATCGACGACGACGCGAACATGCGCAAGGTGGTGGCCAACGAGTTGTTCGGCGACCGCCGCTGCGACCTGGTGGCGCAGGCCGGCAGCATGCGCGAGGGCAAGCGGCTGATCGACAAACACGAGTTCGAGGTCATGTTGGTCGACCTGAACCTCGGCGACGGGCAAGGCTTCACCCTGATCGAGCACATGAAGGTGCGCCGCCCGATGGCCGAGGCCATCGTCATCTCCTGTATGGAGGACGAACACCATGCGCTGCGCGCCTTTGCGCTGGGCGCCACCGGCTACCTGATCAAAAACTCCTGGTTTGGCAATTTCCCGCAGGCGATCTTGCAGGTGGTCAACGGCGGTGCCTCCATCACGCCGAATCTGGCGCGGCGCCTGCTGCACCGGCTCGAAGAGACTTCGGGTTCGACAACAGGTTCGCAGCTGCGGCAACGCAGCGACAGCAATGAGCGGCTGTCGGACCGCGAGAAAGGCGTGCTGAAAATGGTCGCCGCCGGCTACACCAGCGGCGAAATCGGCTTACGGCTGATGATCAGCTGCCAGACCGTCAACACCCACGTCAAAAACATCTACCGCAAGCTGCAGGTTCGAAGCCGGGCGCAAGCGGTCAATTGCGCGTCCCACCTTGGGTTGATTTAGCAGAAACGCGCAGCGAAAAAATGCTGATGAAACCGCGTCATGCATTCCCCCCTGGTCTTATCCAAGCTCGCGGCACCTGCCAAAGCTGCCCCGTTCGGCCGCTTGCCTCATCAAAAAGGCCACCCGGCTCATGTTGGACGGCTATGCGCTAGCCGGCACATCAGGCCGCTTCCATGACCAGCACGGCCTATCAAGGCTTGTTGATCGCGAGCGCAGTTGCGGGCTCGCTGCTGGCACTTTTCGCCATGCTGCACTCCTGGCGGGCCTGGCGCCGCAACCGCGAACAGTGCGACCTCGCAATGCATGTGGCGGCAGGGGTGTGGCTGCTTCATCTGCTGATTACCACGTCGTTGCAGCTCCAGGCCGAGGCTGCGCGAGCCGACTATGCCACCCGGATAGGCTTTCAGGCACTGACATTGGCGGTGTCGTGGTACTTGCTCTGCCTTGCCGGACTGCAGCGCGGCTTGGCGAAGGTGGTGCTGGCCGTGCAGGCCAGCGCGGGCCTGGCGGCTTTGACCTGGCAGCATTTCGGCGGTGCAGCGCCCAGTGGCGGCGGCAATCCGGGCTACACCGCGTGGTTGGGCCTCAATCTGCTGGCCGCGCTGGGCCTGACTTTGATCATTGCGCGCCAGGCTTATACGCAGCGCACTCTGCCTTGCTGGCTCGCGCTGGCGGGCGGCTTGCTGGCTTGGGCGGTCTGCATCGACGATGTTTTTTTGATCGTCCAGCCCGGTCGCTTCGTCACGCTCTCGCAGCACTTTTACGCAGCATTTTTGTTCCTGGTCTGGGCGTTGCTGTCGCCCTTGCCGGCGCGGCAGGGCGCCGGTCTTTCGAGTCTGAGCGGCTTCCCGTTGCACAGCGATTTCCCGGTCGATGCCGACGTTGCCGACGTTGCGACTCTGGCGGTGGCCGCCGAGCGCCGCCGCATTGCGCAGGACTTGCACGACGGTGTCGGCTCGCAGATCGTCAATATTCTTTCGACGCTGGACGCCTCCGCCCCGCGGCAACGGGCTGTGGCTCTGGCACTTGAAAACTGTCTGCTCGATTTGAAGATGACGGTTGATGCGATGGACGCCGCCAACGAAAGCCTCGTCGATGCGCTTGGCCAACTGCGTTTTCGGGTGCAGCATTCGCTGGACAAGTTGCGCATCCGCATGGAATGGCGGGTTGAAGCGTGCAGCGCGCTGGACACCCTGCGGGGTGAGCGGGCGCACCAGATTTTGAAGATCGCGCAAGAGAGCCTGACCAATGTCATGCGGCATGCCGATGCCTCGACGGTTGAAGTGGTCTGCCGATTTGAACCGGAGTTGCAACGAATGATGCTGGAGATAAGGGACAACGGCCGGGGC
>JAJAYS010000189.1 GCA_026786065.1 Polaromonas sp. | reverse complement strand
GTCTTCGGCCACGTAGCCGATGCCGGCGCGCGCCCGGCGGTGCGCCGGCCAGGCTCCGATGTCGGCGAGCCCCGCGCCGGCGTCGTAGCGCAGGCTGCCTTCGGTGCGCACCTCCAGCCCGATCAGGCTTTTCAGCAAGGTCGATTTGCCGGCCCCGTTGAGCCCCTGAAGCACCACCCATTCGCCGCGTACAACGCTCAGCGAGACCTGAAACAGTGCCTGCGCCGGGCCGTAAAACGCGTTCAGGCCGACCACTTCAAGCATGCTCGGCTCCGGCGCGTCCGAGGTAGCGCTGCACCACCACCGGGTCTTGCGCAATCGCGTCGAACGAGCCCTGCGCGGCCAACCGGCCTTCGATCAACACCAGCACCCGGTCGGCGACCTGCGCCACCGCGTCCATGTTGTGCTCGGTGTACAGCACCGCCAAGCCTTCGGCGGCGAGGCTCTTGACCAGTTCCATCAGGCTCGCGCGCTCGGCCTGGGCCAGCCCGGCGGCCGGCTCGTCGAGCAATAGCAGCTGCGGCCGGGCGGCGAGCGCCAGCGCCAGCTCCAGGCGCTTCTTGGCACCGTAGGGCAGCTCCGACGCGTATTGATCGGCCAGCGCGCCAAGGCCGACTCTTTCAAGCAGTTGCTGCGCCGGAGCCTGCGGCCGCGCAGCCAGACTTTTAAATGCTGAAATCGCCCCGGTGCCCTGCCCCGCCTGCGTAGCCAGCTGCACATTTTGTAGCGTCGTCAGGGCTTCAAACACCTGCGCCACCTGAAACGTCCGTGCCAGACCGAGCCGCAGCCGCGCGGCTGGCGCGAGGCCGACCAGGTTTTGCCCGCGCCAGGCGATGGTTCCGGACCCCGCACGGTACTGGCCCGCGATGCAGGCAAAGCAGGTTGATTTGCCCGCACCGTTGGGGCCGATCAGCGCCACGCACTCGCCGGGCGCGACCCCGAAGCTGACGCCATCGACCGCCATGATGCCGTTGAAGTGCTTGACCAGATCGGTGACTTTCAGAGTCATGGCGTGCCCGCCCCCTGCGCTGCGTCGGCGCCAGCTGCAGGCCGGCGCCGCGTGACGCGCTGCAACGCAGAGCCCAGACCGGAGAGCAGGCCCGACGGCGCCGCAACCATGATCAGCATGATGAACACGCCAAGCAGGCCGCGCCAGTAGGCAAAACCGCGGCCGAATTCGGCACCGGCATAGGTCAGCACGGCGCTGCCGGCCAGCGCGCCCCACAGTTGGTGCACGCCGCCCAGCAAGACCACCAGCAGCGCATCGACCGAGGTGGCGACCGACGCCACCGAGGGAAACACCGCGCCCTTGTGCGCGGCAAACAGGCCGCCAGCCAACGCCGCCAGCACGGCGCTTTCAACGAAGATCCGGTACTTCAGCGCGCTGACCGACAGACCCGATGCGGCGGCGCGCAGCGGCACGTCGCGCACCGCCTGCAGCGCCCCGCCCAGCACCGATGCGGCCAGCAGGCGCAGCGCAAACACCGCCAGCAGCGCCAGCAGCACCAGCAGCCCATAGAAAACCGGCCGGCTTTCGGTGCCAACCAGCGTCAAGCCGATCAAGCCGTTGTCGCCACCGGTCAGGCCGACCCACTGCGTGGCAACCGCCCAGACCACCTGGGCCAGCGCCAGCGACAGCATCGCCAGATAGACCCCCGCGCTGCGCACCACGGCGGCTCCAAAGGCGGCGGCAACGACCAGCGCCAGCGCGCAACCGGCTGCCAGCGCCCACGGCAGCGTGGCGCCCCATAGGCCATGCGACAGCGCCGCGCCATAGGCGCCCAGCGCAAAAAACGCGGCATGCCCAAAGCTGACCAGTCCGCCCAACGCCATCATAGCCTGCAGGCTGATGCCGAAGATCATCAGGATCAGCACGTCGGCGGCCAGCGTTTGCCAATAGGCGCCGCCCGCCCAGGCCCATGCGGCCAGCCCGACCACGGCCGCCGCGATCAGCGGATTGCGCCCGCGCCCCGGCGCCAGCCCGCGAAAGCGCTGCGCCGGCTCGCGCACGCCGGTCTCTGCACCGCTGGCCGACAGCACGCCGCCCAGACCCTGAGGCCGCCAGATCAGCACGCCGGCCATCGTCAAAAACACCAGCACCAGCGTTGCCTGCGGAAACACCGCGATGCCGAAGGCATGCACCAGGCCGATCAGCAGCGCGGCGGCGAAGGCACCACCGATGCTGCCCAGCCCGCCGGTCACGACTACCACGAAGGTTTCGACAATGACGTTCATGTCCATTTGCAGATGCGCCGGTTCGCGCGGCAGTTGCAGCGCGCCGGCCAGCCCGGCCAGTGCGCAACCCAGCACCACCGCGCCCAGCATCAGCGGCTTTGGACTGACGCCGAGGGCGGCCAGCATGTCGCGGTCTTGCGTGGCCGCGCGCAGACGGCGACCGAACAGCGAGCGCGTCAGCAGCAGGTGCAGGCCGAGCCAGATCAGCGGCCCGAGCGCGATCAACACCAGCTGGTAGGCAGGAAACAAGGCATCTCCGATGGGAATCGAGCCCTTCAAGCCCGGAAAGCGCGGGGCGAAAACTTCTTGCGCGCCGAAGGCCCACTGCATGGCGTCGTGCATCGCCAGACTCAAGCCGAACGTCGCCACCAGTTGGTACAGCTCGGGCGCGCCCGCCATCCGGCGTATCAATAGAAATTCGGCTGCAGCCCCCGCCAATCCGGCGCAAGCAGCTCCTAAAATAATAGCGATGAGGTAGAGCAACGGGCTCTCGCCCCAGA
This sequence comes from Polaromonas sp., assembly GCA_026786065.1. GTDB lineage: Bacteria > Pseudomonadota > Gammaproteobacteria > Burkholderiales > Burkholderiaceae_C > Polaromonas. The sequence goes on along the minus strand of JAJAYS010000189.1, from coordinate 4,170 downwards.
CCGGAAACCAGTCGGTCACCCAGTGCGCGGTGAACAGCGCGCCCAGCATGAAGAAGCTGCCGTGGGCAAAGTTGACGATGCGCGTGACGCCGAAGATCAGCGTCAGACCGGCCGCCATCATGAACAGCGTGCTGGCGTAAGACAGGCCGCCTAGCAGCTGGACGAACAGGTCGTTCATGCCTTGGCAGCGCGGTTAGCGCGGACGCGCTGGGGCAGTCGGGGCCGCAGCTTGGAATGAAACGGCTTGGGCTTTCGAGCTGAACATGGGCAGATGGACCTGTGAGGTAGCAAAAGTTCAGTCGCTATTGATTTTATAGCTGGTTACGCCCGATTTTATTGGGCTGGGTGGCTCTTTGATTCATATCGGTAGATGTTTGGCCGCTTGACGCCATCATCGGCAACGCGGGGAACCCTCACCCTCACTCCCCCCCAGAGGGAAAGGAAACAAGAGCGGGGTGCCCTCACCGTACCCTTCTCCCGGAGTGCGAGGGAACCCAAAGAGGGCGCTTCACGAAATCTCACTCCAGCCAGGTTGTGAACTCCGCAGCGCTCACGCGCGGCGTGCGAAAGCCGTTGACCGGAGCCGTCTCGTCGATGTAGCCCAGCGCCATGCCGCAAACCAGCATCTCGTCGGGGCCGGCGCCAATGTGCGGCAGGATGATTTTCGAGAAACCGTTCCAGGCCGCCTGCGGGCAGGTGTGCAGACCGTGGCCGCGTGCGGCCAGCATGATGGTTTGCAGGAACATGCCGTAATCAACCAGCGACCCGCGGCCCATCACCCGGTCCAGCGTGAACATCAGGCCGACCGGCGCGTCGAAGAACCGGTAATTGCGCTGGTGCTGCGCATGCATTTTGTCTTTCTCGCCTTTGGCAATACCGAGCAGGCCGTACAGGCTCCAGCCGTTCTCGCGGCGCCGGTCTATATACGGCGAGACCCATTTCTCCGGGTAGTAGTCGTATTCCTCACGGTACTCGGCGGCCAGCGACGGGTCGGCGCGCAGCGCGTCGTGCGCGGCGCAGACCTTGCCGACCAGCGCGTTGCGACTTGCGCCCTGCAGCACATAGGCCCGCCAAGGCTGGGTGTTGGTGCCCGAAGGCGCGCGGCCGGCCAGATCGAGCAGGTGCAAGATGGTGGCGCGCGGCACCGCACGCGGCAAAAACTGCCGCATCGACTGCCGGCTTTCTATGGCCGCATCGACCGGGTTGGGCTCGCCGCTATCGGCGGCCTCGGTGGCCTGGGCGGCATTGGCGACGGCATCGGTCGGCGGGCCAGCCGGGAGGCGGTCAGGAAGCGGTGACATGGGTCAGGGTCTCCAGCAAAGAAACAAGCGTGTCGGGGAGCGGCGTGGGCCGGCGCGTGGCGCGGTCCACATAAACGTGAACAAAATGGCCGCGCGCCGCACAACGCTGGCTTGGGTCGGCCGGAAACAGCGCGAGCTCGTAGCGCACGCTGGAACGTCCGACATGTCCGACGCGCAAGCCCGCGACCACCGGCTCCGGGAAAGACAGCGGAGCGAAGTAACTGCACTGCGTGTCTACCACCAGCCCCAGCACGGCGCTGCGCATGGGGTCGAGCGCGCCAACCTCGATCAGCCAGGCGTTGACGACCGTGTCGAACCAGCTGTAGTAAACGACGTTGTTGACGTGGCCGTAGGCATCGTTGTCGGACCAGCGGGTGCCTATGCTTTTAAAGTAGGGATAGGCGCTGCGCGTCTCGGGCTGCAGTCTGCTCGATAAAGTCATGCCGGGATTCTGCCAGCGCGTTGGGCTGCAGTGTTCCCAACAGAACTGACGCGCCTGGGCTGCGCAGGAAGTTACGCGCAGCTAGCGACCGTGGGGGCCACATTCCAGCGCCGCCAGTATTCGAGCGCCACGCTGTAAGTGTTGACCTGCACCTGAACCGTCTCGGCAATGTCCAGCCCATAGCCGCCGCCCATGGCAAAGGCCAGCGGAATGCGCCGCTGCCAGGCCCAGTCGAAGACGCGCCGGTCACGCGCCTCCAGCCCGTCAAAACTCAAGGCCAGGCGGCCGAGCCGGTCCCGCTCGAACGGGTCGGCACCGGCCAGATACAGCAGCAGCCCCGGCTCGAAGCGCCGCTCCAGTTCGTCGAGCGCCTGCTCGAGGACCTGCAGATACGCTGCGTCGCTGCAGCGGTCGGGCAAATCGACATCCAGGTCACCGGCTTCCTTGCGGAACGGAAAATTCTTCGCCGCATGCAGCGACAGCGTGAAGACGCTCGCATCCCCGGCAAAAATGCTGGCGCTGCCGTTGCCCTGATGCACGTCAAGATCGACGATGGCCACCTGCAGCGGCTTGCGGCGCGGCGTGCTTGCGACGCGGCCGCGCAGCCATTCGGCCTGCATCAGCCGCGCCGCAACCGCCAGGTCGTTGAACACGCAAAAGCCACCGCCTTTATGCGGGTAGGCATGGTGCGTTCCGCCCGCCAGATTGCCGGCCACGCCCTGCGCTGGCTCAGCCCCGTAGCCAAGCGCAATTCGCGCCGCCGCCACGCTGGCGCCGACGGAGCGCCTGGCCCGCTCGGCCATCGCCGGGCTCCAGGGGAAACCGATCTCGCGCGGCGCTGCGGCCGGCAGCGTGCCGTCGGCTACCGCGTCGATGTAAGTCGGGGTGTGCACCAGCGCCAGCTCGCCACCAGATGCGGCCGGGGCCGGGCACAGCGTGACATCCATCAACTCCCGCTGCAACCGGTCGCGCAGCAAACGGTATTTGGGCATCGGAAAGCGGTGCCCGTCTGGCAAGGGCAACACAAAATTGTCGGCGTAGAAGGCTTGCAAGATGGGGCTCCGATAGGACTTCCAAGGCAGCGTCGGCAGAACCACCCGAACGGCCAGAACGGCCAGAACAATCGAAACGACCAGGACCGCCAGCGCGGCCAGCACCGAAAGAACACATAGTGCGGGCAGCCACTGCAAACCCATTGTCCGTGCGCCGCGCGGCCAGCGCAGCAGGCCCTTGCAAAGCAGAGCCGCAGACCGATTGCACCGCGAATTAGAGGCTTGCGCCTAGTTTGCTGCACCGCAGCAAAAAGCGCTTGCAATCCATTTTTTGGGGTTTATACTTACGGTTATGTTGCAGTGCAGCAATCAAGCACAGGGCAACTACTCTCGCGCAACCTTTTTGCCGAAACCGACTTTTCACAACCTTCAGGAGATATTTCTATGCTGACCGCAGAACAAATCATGGCCGCCCACAAAGCCAACATCGAATCGATGTTCGGCATGACCCACAAGGCTTTCGAGAGCATCGAAAAGCTGGTCGAACTGAACCTGCAGGCTACCAAGGCCGCACTGGCCGAGACCGCTAACCATGCGCAAGCCTTCATGGGTGCCAAGGACGCACAGGAATTCATGGCTCTGCAGGCCGGTATGGTCCAGCCGCTGGCTGAAAAGACCGCTGCTTACAGCCGTCACCTGTACGACATCGCGTCAGCAGCCGGCGCCGATCTGGGCAAGACCATTGAAGGTCAGGCTTCCGACGCGCAGAAGAAACTCATGGGCCTGGTCGATAACGCCTCGAAAAACGCACCAGCCGGTACCGAGTCCAGCGTCGCCGTAATGAAAAGCGCCGTGGCCGCTGCCAACAACGCATTCGAATCGATGCAAAAAGCCGTCAAGCAGGCCAGCGAAATGGCCGAGTCAAACTTCAACACCGTGACGACTTCGGCCGTTAACGCTTCGCGCAACGCGACCGCGACCGCGAAAAAGCGTTGATTCGGGCGCGGTTCGCCGCGCTGCATCGGGCTGAAACCCGACACCAGAAAAAGCCTGATTTCACAAAATCAGGCTTTTTTTTGCCGTATCGGCCTGAAACCACAAAAATTCGGGCCTTTGCAGCTACTAAATCAATAGCAATTGCAACCCGGATTGCAGACCGCTGCGGCAGCCAACCCCAACCCGATCAGGGTTTTTTCTATCAATTGAGAATTATTCGCGTTTGCATTAGAGTTGGGGCCTATTCATTTTTCGAGGTCTTCGACGTGCTCAATCACCCCCTGCCCCTCTTTCGTTTTGCCCTGCGGAGCACATCCGCCGCCCTGGCTGTTTTCGCGCTGGGGCTGGCCATTCCGGCCGCAGCCCAGCCTGCGCAGCCGGATGCGGTGGTCAACCTTTATTCGGCCCGGCACTACCAGACCGATGAGGCGCTCTACGC
>JAJAYS010000188.1 GCA_026786065.1 Polaromonas sp. | reverse complement strand
CGCCATTGCCGGCCCGGCGCCGGTCATCAAAGCCGAGGTCAGCCTGGTGCGCGGCGTGGTCGATGTGCCGCGCGGCAGCTTTTATGTGCCGATGAATCAGGCCCTGGGCAGCGTCGCGCTGGCCGCACTGGAGCCCGACACCCAAAGCAGCTTCTTCGCCAATCAGGTGTTGCCTGAGGTGCAGTCTGTCGTGCGGGTGATGACCGAACCGGCGTTCAAGTTCGAAGCTCTCCCCTGAAGGTGCCGCGGCGGCAAGGCAAAGTTGCATCGCAGCATCCGGATCGCAGCAGCCGCACCGCTGAAGTTGGCACGTTTTCTTACATGCGCAGGCCGCCTGAACCGACCTGGCTCATGGAGCTTTCAGCGCTAAATCTCCAAATAACTAATTCAGGACTTTCGATGAAACCGTTCGAGCTGACCAAGAAGATGCTGACCATCGGCGGCGTCTTCTACCCGACAGGCCATGCCTTCATCATGCTCCCGACTGAAGCCGAAGGGCAGCAAGTCGCAGGGGAGTTGGGCGCTGCAGCCGACCAGGCGATGCTGCTAGACCCCAAAACCGTTCTTCGGGACATCGGAAAGGTCGATGGCGACGACGATTCGGCAATGCCGGATGTCGGAACCGAAAGCGCCACGGTGATGAAATACATTGCATTGGCGCGCCAGGGCCACCATGCGCTGATGATTCCGGTCGATGGCGACGAAGAAAAAGAGCGGCTGATGGTCGCTGTGCGAAAGACCGGTTGCTCGTACGCGCAGCTTTATCACATGCTGGCAATGGAAGACTTGATCTGAGAAAACGCCGATGCGTGCGCCGCGCACCCGCTGCACCTTGTCTGGAGGGGTACTCCCTGGTCGGCGGTGGCGCGACGCCGCGTAAGCGGCAGCGACCAGTGCTCGCGCTCACCCCATGTGCAAACCGCCGTTGAGCGAGAAGTCGGCACCGGTGGCATAGCCACCTTCGTTGGAGGCGATCCACGAAATGATCGATGCGATCTCTTCAGGCTCACCCAAACGTTTGGCTGGCACGCCGGCCACGATTTTCTCCAGCACGTCGGGGCGGATGGCCTTGACCATGTCGGTTCCGATGTAGCCGGGACTGACGGTATTGACGGTGATGCCTTTGCTGGCAACTTCCTGCGCCAGCGCCATCGTGAAGCCATGCAGACCGGCCTTGGCGGTCGAGTAATTGACCTGACCGAACTGGCCTTTTTGGCCGTTCACCGACGAGATATTGACGATACGGCCAAAGCCCGCCTCGACCATGCCTTCAATGACCTGCTTGGTCACGTTGAACATGCTGTCTAGGTTGGTCGAGATCACGGCGTCCCAGTCAGCCTTGCTCATCTTGCGGAACTGGCCGTCGCGGGTGATGCCGGCGTTGTTGACCAGCACGCTGACCGGGCCGTGGTCTTTATTGACCTTGTCGAACGCCGCCACGGTGGAGTCCCAGTCGCCCACGTTGCCGACCGACGCGTGGAAGGTGTGGCCCAGCGCCTTTTGCTCGCCCAGCCATTTTTCGGCGTCGCGCGTCGGGCCGCAGCCGGCGATCACCGTGAAACCGTCTTTGGCCAGACGCTGGCAAATAGCGGTGCCGATGCCGCCCATGCCGCCGGTGACGTAGGCAATTCGTTGACTCATGATTTGGTCTCCTTCGAGGTTTTGAAACTGTGTTGAAGCTGTGCGGAAACTGTTTTGAAACGGCTGCGCGCTGAAACAGTCGCTACATTTTTTATAGCTGCTTACGCCCGTTTTTATTCGACTGCAGACGTTTTTACCTTAAATTTCGCGTTCCAGCGTCAGGGCAACCCCCATGCCGCCGCCGATGCACAGGCTGGCTATGCCCTTTCTCGCGTTCTGCCGCACCATCTCGTGCAGCAGCGTGACCAGAATGCGGCAGCCGGACGCGCCGATCGGGTGACCGATTGCAATCGCGCCGCCGTTGACATTGACCTTGCTGGTGTCCCATCCCATTTCCTGGTTGACGGCGCAGGCCTGGGCGGCAAAGGCTTCGTTGATCTCCAGCACGTCGAGCTCATCCGCCTTCCAGCCGGCACGCACCAGCGCCTTGGTCGAGGCTGGCACCGGCCCCATGCCCATCAGTGCCGGATCCAGCCCGGTCGTGGCGTAGCTGGCAATGCGCGCCAGCGGCTTCAGGCCCAGCTCGGCGGCTTTTTTGGCGGTCATCACCATGACCGCCGCTGCGCCGTCGTTCAGGCCAGAGGCATTGCCGGCGGTCACGCCGCCGGCCTTGTCGAAAGCCGGTCGCAAACCGGCCAGCACCTCGGCATTGGTCTTGCGGTTGATGAACTCGTCGGCCGCAAAAATGATCGCATCGCCTTTTTTCTGCGCGATGGAGAACGGCACGATTTCGTCCTTGAACTTGCCGGCATCCTGCGCGGCGGCAGCCTTGGTCTGGCTGGCCAGAGCCAACGCGTCCTGCTTGTCGCGGCTGATGTCGTATTTTTTGGCGACGTTCTCGGCGGTGATGCCCATGTGGTACTGGTTGTACACGTCCCAAAGGCCATCGACGATCATCGTGTCCTGCAGCTTCCAGTCGCCCATGCGCTGGCCGTCACGCGAGCCGTTGAGTACGTGCGGCGCCATGCTCATGCTCTCCTGGCCGCCGGCAATGACGACCTCGCTGTCGCCGGTCGCCACCGACTGGGCCGCGAGCATCACCGCCTTCAGGCCAGAACCGCACACCGCGTTGATGGTCAGTCCCGGCACGCTTTGGGGCAGGCCGGACTTGATGACGGTCTGCCGCGCCGGGTTCTGGCCGACGCCCGCCGCCAGAACCTGGCCCATGATGACTTCGCCGATCAGGTCGGCGCTGACGCCGGCACGCTCCAGCACGGCTTTGACAACCGCCGCGCCGAGTTCGGTGGCCGGGGTTTTGGCGAGCGCGCCGCCGAATTTTCCGACGGCAGTGCGGGCTGCGGAAACGATGACGATGTCTTGCATGAGGCTTCTCCTGTTTTTAAATCAGCTGTGGGTCGTTGCGGGTGTGATTCGCAATCCATGTCGGCGCGCTGGAACATCCGGGGCATGGATCCCGGGTCAAGCCCGGGATGACAGGTTTTGTGCGTGGATCTCGGGTAGGGCCGGGCTGACATGGGGTTTTGAAGTTGGTGTCTGGCCAAACCCATGATGACAAAGTTTTTTCGCCTGGACCT
>JAJAYS010000187.1 GCA_026786065.1 Polaromonas sp. | reverse complement strand
TGCCTGCGTACGCGCCGTACGACAGCCGCTTTCTTTCTCAGCTTGACCATGAAACACTCCTTCTTGCCCAACCTCGTCAGTCAGGCCAAATACGTCAGAGTTTCCACTTATCTCGCTGTTCAGATTTGTCGAGCCACTTCTTGTGTGCCAAAACGGAATGGCGGCGGTTGGACACCTGATTGCGCATTCATCACCCGTAATCGCAGACGCAACGGTTGGTGCTGAAAGTGTGGAAGCGGTGGGCTGGCTGATCTCTGAGCTTGGCGACCTAAGCGGTTACTGCCTAATGCTGGCATCCGAGTGTCGGCGCATCCAGAACTTGAAGCCTTCCGCATGCAATCTGGTTTCGACCAAAAGCAACGAACCTGACCGATTTTCACAATAAACCAAGGACTACCGATGCAAACCAATTCACAAACTAGTCCCGAGTCATTGCCGTTTAATCCTGATGTGGCACGCCGGTCGTTGTTGAAATTAGGGTTGGTAACGCTTGCTGGCGCATGGTTGCCGAAGACTGCGCTGGCAATGGATGCAACGGCCCCGCGAGACGTACCGGACTTTCTGAGGCACATCGAAGGTCACGATCCAAGACGGCGGTATCTAAACCCAATCTGCGGAACGTGATTTGCCAGCCTAAATTTGCAACTCTTATTCAATCGAAAAAAGGTTATGTGCAGCACAAGCCAATGGGCTACGGCGGTGATGACAAGCAGCGTGCCGCGCCGGTCAGCGATGCCCTCGAATTCATACAGAAGTAAGCCAGAAAAAAAGAAGCCACCCTAAGGTGGCTTCTGAACGTTTTGGTAGGCCGTGACAGACTTGAACTGTCGACCAAAGGATTATGCTTACCACTTCGACTTTCGCCGCCCGTTTCCGGTTTGTGGTCTGGACTCTATCTTGCCTTTCGGCCTTCCCGTCGAGTCTCTACACGTTCTCCTTTCGGAGCTTCGCTCGGTATTGGCATGGCGCTTTTAACACCTAAGCTTTCACCGACTTTGAGAAGTTCTACATCCAGGCAGAGTTAACTTACCCAGTGCAACCCATTTTAAAAAAACCATGCGCTTTCGCGTTTAGGTTTCTTCATTTTAAGTCCTCTGCTCTAACCAACTGAGCTAACGGCCCAAAACTTTTTCACCAACATTGAGCATCGCAGATCACTGACGATCTATCGACTTCACTCACTGCTGGTTGCAATACGGTTGCAATCTTCTGACCTGTCAAAATCTCGCAACTGCATCAAATTGAAAGGAATTCTCGATAAATTCAAAAAAGCCCTTCAATATCAACAACTTAATTCGCTTACCCTTAGCCTCGCAGCAAAGTCAATTTCAAAAATTCTTTGCAGAACCATTGATTATGAGTCCTCTGCTCTGACCAACTGAGCTAACGCCCTGATCGAGGGATTGTACGGCCGTGCTTCGCGCCTACTTGCTGTGGCTGAGGGCCGAGCTGACCAGCCTTGATGTGATGTTCACAATCTGAATCATCTTCTCATATGGCATTCGCATCGGACCAATCACACCCAGCGTGCCGACCACCTTTCCATCGACCTCATAAGGCGCGGTAACCACCGACAGTTCCTGGTAAGGAATGACCTCGCTCTCCCCGCCAATATAAATCCGCACCCCCTCGGCTTGGCTCGACACATCAAGAAGCCGCATCAACTGGGCCTTCTGCTCGAAGAGATCGAATAGCTTGCGCAAGTTATCCATGTCCCTGGAAAAATCGGCTACCGCAAGCAAGTTGCGCTCGCCGGAAATGACAACCTCCTCATGTGATTCGATAGCGTCGGAACTGACCTCGACAGCCGCACGCATCAACACAGCAATCTCCCCACGCAGCGCTTCAACTTCACTCTTAAGCCGCTCACGCACTTCGTCGATATTCATTCCGGAATAGTGTCGATTCAAAAAATTGGCCGCCTCGATAAGCTGAGCCTGCGCATGCTCGGTTTCGGTAAAGATCACGCGATTCTGAACATCGCCGTCGGGCGACACAATAATCACCAGCACCCTCCTTTCGGACAGCCGAAGGAATTCGATATGTCTGAACACGGAGTTGCGTCGCGGAGCCATGACAACCCCCACAAACCGGGACAGGCTCGACAGCATGTGCGCTGCATTGCTTATGACCTTCTGTGGCTGATCGGGAGCGAGGAATGGAGGTGCAAACAGCGCTCGGCTGGTCGTCAACATGGTGTCCACGAACAGGCGGTATCCCTTGGCCGTAGGAATCCTGCCGGCCGACGTATGCTGGCTGGCGATCAGCCCAAGCGCCTCCAGATCGCTCATCACATTGCGGATAGTTGCAGGCGACAACTCAAGTCCCGACGCTTTGGATAAGGTACGCGATCCGACTGGCTGGCCATCGGCAATGTAGCGCTCCACCAGCGCTTTTAAAAGCAATCGGGCACGGTCATCGAGCATCTCCTTATTCTACGGAGCTTGCCTCAAACGTTGTGATGTAATTTGACGATGCAGTCCCAATTTCGTCACGTCGCGCTGATCGGCAAATATAAGGCCCAAGGGTCGAAAGCAGCCTTGCAGGAGATTGCGAAATTTTTGATCGGGCAAGGATGCGAAGTCGCCATCGAACTGGAAACTGCTATCAACACCGGCCTGAATCAGTTTCCGTCGCTGGAAGCTGATGCCATCGGACGCCACTGCGACCTGGCGCTGGTGGTGGGAGGCGACGGTACCATGCTGGGCATCGGTCGTGTGTTGGCGAAGTTCGGCGTACCTCTGGTTGGGATCAATCAAGGCAGGCTTGGCTTTATTACCGATATCGCTTTCGAGCACTATCAGTCCACACTTGGACCGATGCTACAAGGAGAGTTCGAAGAAGACCGGCGCTGGATGATGCAGGCGAAAGTGCTGCGAGAAGGGCAGTGCGTATTTGCGGCAACAGCGATGAACGACGTCGTTGTCAACCGCGGAGCCACCTCGGGAATGGTCGAACTCCGCGTTGAAGTAGATGGCCGATTCGTCGCCAATCAACGCGCAGATGGACTCATCATCGCGTCGCCAACCGGATCGACGGCTTATTCGCTTTCAGCTGGGGGGCCGCTGCTGCACCCCTCCATCTCTGGATGGGTTTTGGTACCTATTTCTCCTCACACCTTGTCCAATCGACCTATCGTGCTTTCCGATGCTGGCGAAATCACGATTGAGATCGTCTCAGGACGCGACGCAAGTGCAAATTTTGACATGCAATCTTTGGCGAGTCTTTTGCACGCAGACAGGATTACTGTCCGCCGCTCTGAGCATCAAGTGCGATTTTTGCACCCGAAGGGGTGGAGCTACTTTGATACGCTGCGCAGGAAGCTTCACTGGAATGAAGGGGTAGCGTGAACTTTCACAGTCGGAATCTTCATCAATCATGACCCTTAGAAGCATTTCACTTCGGAATTTCGTCATCGTACGCGAGCTCGACCTTGGACTTTCTGCAGGATTTACAGCACTGACCGGTGAGACTGGTGCGGGAAAATCAATTCTGATCGACGCACTGCAACTCGCGCTCGGCGCGCGAGCCGACGTAGCTGTAATTCGTGAGGGCTGCAGCCGCTGCGAGATCAGCGCGGAGTTCGACTGCCCGGTCAAACTGGTGCCTTGGCTAGAACACGCTGGCTTTGAATGCGCCGATGTTTTGCTGCTGCGCCGGACCATCGACACGCAGGGAAGAAGCAGATGCTGGATTAATGGCAGCGCCGCGCTCGCTTCGCAGGTCAAGGAAGTTGCAATCCATCTGGTGGATATTTATGGACAACACGCTTGGCAAAGTTTGACGCGACCAGAATCTGTACGAGGGTTACTGGACTCGTATGCGAAGGTCAAAACCGACAAGCTGACGCAATTCTGGCATCGGTGGAGGGACGCTCAGACACACCTTGCCAGCGCTCAAGCAGCGCAAAACGGAATGATGCAGGAGCGCGAAAGGCTACTTTGGCAGATCGCCGAAGTTGATCGCTTGGCGCCTGGGGACGATGAGTGGAACGACTTGAACGCACGGCATGCACGCCTGTCCAACGCACAAGTACTGCGCGATGCCGTTTACACGGCAGTGCAGGCTCTTTCGGACGGGAACGAAAATGTTGCGGCCTTGATTGCGAAAGCTTCAACGGCACTCCGATCCCACTTGAGTATCGAGCCGCAGTTTGAAGGTCCTGCTGGGGTATTGCAGGATGCGTTGGCGGAAGTGGAAGACGTGGTGCGAACCCTTCACGGCTATGCCCGGCATGCCGACCCGGATCCGCTTGCGCTTGGACACCTCGATGAGCGTTTATCCCTTTGGATCGGCCTCGCCAGGCGCTACAAGCGCAGTCCGTCAGCGCTTCCAGAACTACTTAAATCCTGGCGCCTGGACCTCGGCAAGCTCGAACAGGCTTCCGACCTGATGCAGCTCGGCGACCGGTTGCACCTTGCGGAATCGGCATATACGGAGGAGGCGCGTCGGATCTCCGCAGCCCGGCGCCAGTCTGCGCCTATTATTTCCAGAGCGATTACGGGGTCGATGCAGGAATTGGGAATGACGGGAGGCAAGTTTGAAGTTAGGCTGACGGAACTCGCTCAACCGGCAGAGTATGGCCTCGAACAGGCAGAGTTTTTGGTAGCCGGCCACAGCGGGAGTACACCCCGACCGGTCGGGAAAGTAGCCTCGGGCGGCGAACTCTCTCGGATAGCACTTGCAGTAGCGGTGACTACCAGTCAACTTGGCGAGGCTCAAACGCTAATTTTTGATGAGGTCGATGCAGGTGTGGGCGGCGCAGTGGCAGAAATCGTTGGCCGCCTGATGAAGCAGCTCGGCAACGATCGGCAAGTTTTAGCCGTCACGCATCTCCCCCAAGTCGCCGCCTGTGCCGATCACCATCTGCTTGTGGCCAAGGTGTCCGATAGCAGCGGGGCCGTAAGCACGGTAACCAGCCTCGACCATGTTCGTCGCGTGGCTGAATTGGCGAGGATGTTGTCGGGCTCTAAACAATCTGACATAACGCTGGCACACGCCCGGGAGATGCTTGGGTCATGATCGGCGAATTTGAGATTGTGTTGATCACCGGCATGGCTGGATCGGGGAAATCGGTTGCACTGCACGCCCTGGAAGATGCGGGGTATTACTGTGTTGACAATCTGCCCCCAGAACTACTTATGGCATTTATCGAGCTTGAGCAGAAGCATGGCGCTTCGAAAGTAGCCATCGCGATGGATGTCCGGAGCGCAACATCCCTACCCCTGGTGCCTCAGCAACTCAGGCAACTTCGGGACACGGGTTTCTTGGTGCAATCGCTGTTTCTAGACTCCAGCACCGAAACTTTGGTGCGCCGGTTTTCCGAGACGCGGCGGCTTCACCCTCTTTCGCGTATCGAGGCATCGGACCAGCACCGGGCCCTCGCCGAGGTAATTGAACTGGAGCGCGAGTTGCTGGGGGAAATGCGTGAGACCGCACATATTCTCGACACCAGTATGATCCGACCGGCCCAGCTCCAAAATTACGTCAAGTCGTTGATCTCGACGCCGACCGTTCAACTTACTCTGGTTTTCGAGTCGTTCGCGTTCAAGCGCGGCGTCCCGCTCGATGCCGATTTCATTTTCGATGTTCGAATGCTGCCGAATCCCCACTATGAGGCCAGGTTGCGCGACCTCTCGGGCTTGGACGAGCCGGTTGTCAGCTATCTGCAATGCCAACCCGACGTAAGGGCGATGACCGCAGACATTGAAACCTTCCTTTCCAATTGGCTAAGCAGCTTGGCGCGCGATCACCGCAGCTACGTTACGGTGGCTATCGGTTGTACTGGAGGGCAACATCGTTCGGTGTACTTGGTTGAGGTCCTGTCCAGTATTTTTTCGAATCTCTGGCCAACGCTTAGAAGACATCGCGAACTCGACGGCAGGCATCCCGCACCTAAATAGAACGCTCATCACAGCGCGGAGCGACGCCTTCGCGCTAGCGAGCACCTTCCAATAGTTTGCGTATGGGTGCCGGAAGACCAAGTTTTATCCATTCGCCTCTAACATGCCACGCACCGGAAGTGCCGAGATATTTCGGCACTTTCGAAATTTCCGTGGTGTCGCTCAAAACCACGCGCCACGCTGATATCTGCAGCGTCTTATGGGTAAGGATGTGGACAAAACCTGGCAAACGCCTAAGCAAGGGGCGAAGCCCTCGCGGAAAAGATACTTGGAGATCATCATCGTTTTCAAAGGTTGGAAAGCAATGCAGCCCTCCCCAAATCCCGGACGAAGGTCTTTTCTCGAGCCACAGTCTCCCGTCGTCTATCTCCATCCAGAGCAACGAAAGCTTTTGCGTGCCGCGCTTGACTTTGCGCGTTTTGACCGGGTAAATTTCCGGTGCGCCTTCGGAAGAAGCGACACAGAGTTGCCGGACCGGGCAGACGACGCAAGCAGGTCGCCTTGCCGTGCAGACGGTTGCGCCCAAATCCATCACGCCTTGCGTATACCGTGACATCGCGTGAGGGTGGGTTGAAGCGGGGAGCAGCGCCGTCGCGTGGTTCCAAAGTTGATCTTCACTGGCCTTCATCGACAGGTCGCCAGAAAACGCCAATAGTCGGGACAGCACCCTTTTGACGTTCGCATCAAAAATAGCAACCCTTTCGTTAAAGCAGAAGGCGGCAATTGCGGCAGCGGTCGAGCGACCGATGCCCGGCAAGGTCTGGAGTTCAATGGCTGTTTCTGGAAACCGGCCGCCATGACCCCGCACTACCAGTCGGGCGCAACGATGAAGATTGCGCGCGCGGCTGTAGTAGCCGAGTCCACTCCACAGACCCAATACATCGTCCTCCTCCGCGTCGGACAGCGCATGAACGTCAGGAAAGCGCGCAATGAATTTGAGGTAATACGCCCGAACCGTGCTCACCTGAGTCTGCTGAAGCATTACTTCAGAAAGCCAGATTCGATACGGGTCCTGAGTGCCTTGCCAAGGCAAGGCATGCCGGCCGTGACAGACTTGCCAGCGGATTATTTCCGGCGCGAAGTGTGCGGCCAGAGACAATTATTCAGGCCTTATGCGGTGTGCGCTTTCAGACAGCTTGAGGAACCCCGTGAAGCCAATCGCCATCAAGCTCCGATGAGCTTGCCAGAAGGCAAGCCAGCCGGCACGGTGTGCACGAAATTCTCGGGCTCCCGATCCACCATCAGAAAGGCAGTCAACTGGATTAATCTCGCGTGAAGCGCCTGCAACTCCTGCTCTTCAGCAGCAATTTCTTCAAGGCGTCCGTTGAGCCCTGAGGCAGCAAGCTGAATACGTTCGATCGCTTCAAGACGACGACGAAAGTTTTTTCGCCGGTCGCGCAGTTGCGCATCGAGTTGCGCCCCTGCAGATTTGTTCCATAGCTCGACTTCTACCAGAGCGGACTCGTAGATCACGCGCAGACGCGTTGATAGCGCGCGAACAAGACGGTCCGAAAAATCCGCTTGCGACAACTTCAAGATGTTTCGAACGCCAAGATACTGCAGGTGACTGCGCTCAATCTGATTGAGGTCGGCCTCGTACTGGGCGAGGTCGGGCTCCTTGGGAACCTGTAAAGAAAACCCGTAGTCTGAATTCAATTGCCGAAAGGTTGCTGCAATCATCGCCTGAATGTCCAAGTTCAATTTGCTGGCCTGTTGAAGTCCCGCCCGCAGCTGCCGGAAGGTCTGTCCGTAGGCTCGCTTCACACCAAGCTTGAAGCCCGCATTTCTGAGTACCTCAGTCAGCTCTGCCAACTCGGTTTTCAGCGCTGGCATACCAAGCAAGTAAACCACTTCACTTAACAGTTTCAAGTGTACGGAGCGTACCGCCTGAATTCTCCCGCTGCTTGCATCGAATAGATTTTGTTCCTCGACGATTCGGTTGCGCATTTGACGTATGACTACCGTGTTTTTACCGCGGAGCCCACGCAACTCTAGCATTTGCTCCGCCAGATCCCTTCGCCGAACACCAAGCGCACGACCCGCCTCAGCGCGCAGTTCTGAAACCCCTTTCGCGATCGCCGATCTCAACATCGTCTGGCGCTGGCTCATCACCCCCTGTCCCAATGCCCGCTCTAGCGCCGGAAGCTGGCTGGCTTGCAGCAAGGCCTTGTTCCCGGTGACCTTGGCTACCAAACCTTTTTGCGCAGACACCGGAATGACCTGAGATTCGGGCAATCCCAGAATTTCGGCCGAATCTGTGCGCTGACGATCAATCTGCGCCCGGATTTCCGCGGGCGTGCTGAGAGCGTCCCATAAGGTGTCGATCTTGTTCAACACAACCAGCCTGGGCTTAATTCCATCACCTTCTGTAACCAGGTGCTCGCGCCAAATTGCCAAGTCGGACTTGGTGACTCCGGTATCGGCCGCCAAGATGAAAAGCACCGCGTGAGCTTGAGGAATCAGGCTCACAGTCAGTTCGGGCTCAGCGCCGATCGCATTGAGTCCAGGCGTATCAAGTATCACCAGCCCCTGTTTCAAAAGTGGATGCGCAATGTTGATCAATGCGTGGCGCCATTTGGGCACCTCCACCAGTCCATCGGCCCTTACCGGAGGATTGTCTTCGGGGGTGTTGTCGTGCCAGAGTCCAAGGGCGCGCGCATTGGCTTGGGAAACGTGGGAAACCTCCGAAACCTTCATCATGGCAAGAGCGAGTTGCTCAGGGTCATTAACGTCGAGACTGATCTGCGTCCATCGCTCAGGCACGCGCCGCCATTCCATCAGCGCCTGCATCTGCGCACGGGTTTCTATTGGGAGAAGGCGCAGGCAGGGCGGTACATCCGCGTCATAGCCAAGTTCCGTCGGGCACATCGTGGTTCGACCGGCGCTGGCCGGCATGATGCGGCGTCCATACTCAGCGAAGAATATCGCATTGATCAGTTCGGACTTCCCGCGGGAAAACTCCGCAACAAATGCCACGAGCACTTTGTCGTTGCGCACCTGCAATTCCAGCAAGCGTAATCTTTCCTCGACGGCAGCATCAAGCAAATCGTGGCCTTTCATCCACTCACCAAGCGCTTTGAGCCGCACGGCGAACTCCCGCCGCCAGGCAGCGTGCCGATCAAATTGTTCGTTAAAAGACATGCTGATTCAAGAAACAGTTGTCGCCCAATATAGCATCGGGCTTCTATTACGGACCCTGTTTGCGGCTCGCATTATCGTTTTTGACACAGGGGGCAATAAAAAGTCGAACGCTGACCCTGGCGAATCGTTTTTATCGGGCTAGCGCAAACCCGACAAGGGAGGCCTGTCCGGTCGTAAACCTGCGCGGCATGCTGGAATTGGCCGGCTTCGCCATGCGCGTTCTTGAAATCGCGGAGCGTACTGCCGCCGCTGCGTACTGCCTGGGCCAACACTTGCCGAATCGCGGCATGCAGCTTTGCCGCGCGTGGCGCACTCAGGCTGGATGCGAGAGTCGTCGGTCGAATGCCGGCGAGAAAGAGCGCCTCGGAAGCGTAGATGTTTCCCACACCAACAACGGTTTTGCCCGCCAGCAACACCTGCTTGATCGCAAAATGCCGCAGCTTGAGCGCCTTATGGAATGGGCCTTCTGCGAAGTCTTCGCCAAGCGGCTCAATACCCAGACCGCCGAGCAACTTCTTGGCAAGACCCTCGGATTCCAGCGATGCAAATACGACGGCGCCAAAGCGGCGAGGATCAGTGAGCCTGAGTGTGCCTAAGCTGGTCACCATATCGAAATGATCGTGCTTTCCGGCCAGCGGGAACGGGCCGCCAAAATTGAGGCTGCCGGACATGCCAAGATGCACCAAGAGCAAACCGTCACTCAAATCCAGCAACAGGTATTTGCCGCGCCTGCGTACCGATTTCACCGTCAGGCCATGAAGCCGCTCTGCGGCGCAACCCAGCGGCCAGCGCAGCGGCTTTCCCAAGGTCACTGTGTCAATTCGCGCGTTCGCTATGCGATCCGCAAAACTCAGGCGGGTGACTTCAACTTCGGGCAGTTCAGGCATGGAAAATTAAGGGGCTGGGGCAGCACATCGCATTTGTGCACTCGCGGCAAATGCGGCAATGGGCCTGAGGGGACACGGCTCTGGACTCCCATGACGGCCCGGCCGGCGAGCTTCAATTATCATCCTTCGATGACAAAACTTTCAGGCTGGACCCTCGGCTTTTTGTTGCTCGCTGGGCTGCCGGCCTGTGCCCAGACGCGTGCCCAAAAGGCGGGGGATTCGCTTGCCAGCCCAGCCGGAACCGACTCCTCGCAGGCGGCGGTCGCAAGCTCGGCGCTCGGTAGCCAGCTCTTCTATCAGTTGCTGATCGGAGAAATTACTGCACAGGGGGGCGAAGCAGCAGCCGCATTCGCACTGATTCTCGACGCCGCGCGAAAAACGGGCGATGCCGACCTTTATAAGCGCGCAACCGAGGTAGCACTGAGGGCACGCGCGGGCGACAACGCATTGCAATCCGCGCTAGCCTGGAAACAGGCGGCTCCAGAGTCGAGAGAAGCAAATCGCTATGTCTTGCAGATCCTGATCGTCCTCGGCCGATTGTCCGAGGCGAGGGAGCCACTGCAAACGGAGCTGCGACTCGCTCCGGCGCCAGAGCGTAGCGCGGTGCTGGCAGCAGTTCCGCCCGCGTTTGCACGCGCCAGCGACAAGAAGCTCGCCGCCAAAATGGTCGAAGAAGCACTGAGGAGCACGCTGGCCGATCCTGTAACCGCCGCAGAAGCCTGGGGCGCTGTCGCCAGGCTGCGCTTGGCCGCTGACGAAATTCCTGCGGCACTGGAAGCCGCCCAGCGCGCCCAGTCGGCTGACGTCCAGTCCGAAACGGCTGCCTTGGTTGCGTTAGAGCTGATGGACGCAAAATCATCCGGCGCCGAGACTCTGGTTCGTCACTATCTCGACAAAAGTGCCAAACCTGCCAGTGAGATCCGTCTTGGATTCGCGCGCGCGCTGCTTGAGGCGCAGCGTTACTCTGAGGCAACGGCCCAGTTACAAATCATTGGCCGCGAGCGACCGGATTTTGCGGAGGCTTGGCTGGTCTTGGGTTCCCTGCAATTACAGGACAACCAACTGGTGCAGGCCCAGACCTCGCTGGAGCGCTATGTGGCCCTGACCGTGCAGCAAGACACACCTGGCGCCGAGCGCAACCGCAGTCTTTCACAGGCTTACCTGGCATTGGCCCAGGTCGCCGAGAAACGCAAAGACTTTCCCGCTGCGGAGGGTTGGCTCGACAAGATTGAAAACTCTGAAGAATTAATTCAGGCACAGACGCGGCGGGCATCGATTCTCGCGGCGCAGGGAAAGCTCGAAATGGGTCGTGAACTGATTCGCAGCCTGCCCGCAAAAACCACCGCAGAAGCCAGGCAGAAGCTGATCGTAGAGGTGAGCCTGCTGCGGGACGCCAAACAGTACAAACCAGCCCACGACTTGCTAAGCTCCGCCCTACAGGCCGCGCCAGACGATACCGACCTGTTGTACGACCGCGCAATAGTGTCCGAAAAACTCGGCTTGCTGGACGAGATGGAGCGGGACCTGCGGCAGGTGATGCGCCTCAAGCCCGACTACCACCATGCCTACAACGCACTGGGATATTCACTGGCCGAACGCGATGTGCGATTGCCCGAGGCCAAACAGCTGATCGAAAAAGCGCTGAGTTTTGCCCCCACAGATCCCTATATTCGCGACAGCCTTGGCTGGGTTGAATTTCGCCTTGGCAACAAGGCCGAAGCAGCCGCCATCTTCGACGCCGCCTTCAAAGCCCGACCGGATGCCGAAATTGCCGCCCATTACGGCGAGGTGCTCTGGAGCCTCGGCCAACGCGAGCGCGCGGTCGCGATATGGAAAGAGGGCAAGTTGCTCAACCCCGAGAACGAAACCCTGTTAGAGACCCTGAAGCGCCTGCGTGTGTCGCTCTGACGTTCACCCCGCATCGGCGGCGCCGCCGGACCTGCTACGACGCCGCCGGCTGCGCTTTGCCGGCGTCGCAGTCGCTACAATATTTGTAGCTGCTTGCGCCCGTATTCCGGCGCTCAAAGAGCTAAATGACTTGCAAACCGAGGCATGGACCGGGCGTATCAGCCTGAAAGTCCAAGACGAGCCGCCGCAATCTTTTTCGGGGGGATTTGCGCTCCGGGGCCAAGCATCGCGCGGCGATCTGACGCTGCTCAGCCCGCTCGGTACGGTCGTGGGCATCCTGTCATGGTCGCCGGGCCACGCTGAACTCGATTCAGGCAACGGGAATGTAAGGTATTTCGGATCGGTCGATGAACTCACGCGCGAAGCGACTGGGTCGGCGATTCCCCTTGAAGCACTTTTTTCCTGGTTGCAGGGCCGTCCCGCCAGCCTCGGCGGCTGGACGGCCGACCTGTCGCGTCATGCAGAAGGCAGAATCGTCGCCCAACGCCTGCGACCTGCACCACAGGCCGAATTGCGCGTCCTGATGGAACGCTAGCACCCCCGGCCATGACCGCCCCCGCCACCCTGCTTCAGCCGTATGCGAATCCGCCTGCCCGTTCCGGCCGCGTCGGCCCACTTTCCGCCCTGTACGACGTTGCTGCTCCCGCAAAGCTGAATGCTTTTTTACACATTACCGGCCGTCGCCCGGATGGTTATCACCTGCTTCAATCGGTCTTCGTCCTGATCGACTGGTACGACACGCTGAATTTTGAACTGCGCACCGACGGCGGCATCTCCCGCGAGGACCTGCACGAGCCTGCGGCGGACGCCGCGTCCGTGGAGGCTTTGCTGCCAGCCGACGACCTCAGCGTGCGGGCTGCCAAAGCGCTGCAAAGGGCCAGCGGCACCGCGCTGGGCGTGCATATTGGTCTGCGCAAACGCATTCCTGCGCAAGCCGGGATGGGCGGCGGATCCTCCGACGCGGCGAGCTGCCTGCTCGCGCTTCAGCGCCTCTGGCAAGTGAGTCTGCCTCCCGCACAACTGCAGGCGCTGGCGCTTTCCTTGGGCGCCGATGTTCCGTTCTTTCTGGCTGGCGGCCCGGCTTGGGTCGAAGGGATCGGCGACATCGTCGAGCGAATGCGCCTGCCGTCCGCTCGTTTTGTGGTGCTCAAACCAATCTCGGGAGTTTCGACTGCGGAAATTTTCAGCTCGTCTGACCTGAAGCGCGATGCTCCGGCTGCTACAATGCGAGGCTTTTCTGAAAACGACGGAGACGGCGATTTTCCAGGTGTAAATTCAATCTGGAAATTTGGCCGAAACGATCTGCAGCCGGTCGCACAGAAGCTGTGCCCGCAGATTGACCAAGCGCTTGCATGGTTGTCTGCGCAACAGCTCGAAGGGCGAATGACCGGTTCCGGAAGTGCTGTTTTCGCACCGCTACCGTCCGATAAAATATTGCGAGTTGCGCCACCCGGTTGTGCGCTTAGGATCTGCGGCAGTCTCGAGTCGCATCCACTTGCGGGTTGGTAACAGCGGCAAGACGCAGCTGGCAAGCGAAAGGTTGATTGAACGTTTTTATGGGTCGGTTGCGTTGAGCACCGCGCAGGTGGATCACTTCACCGCGCAGCAAGCGCAACTTTCCCTGTAGGGGTGTCGCCAAGTTGGTTAAGGCACCGGATTTTGATTCCGGCATTCGCAGGTTCGACTCCTTCCACCCCTGCCAAATTTTTCTTGAAGCTGCATGTATCTGCGTATGGTTAGACATATGCACGTTCTTGTCTTTTCTGCATGAGCACCGGGCGGCACCAGCAACCCATCGATCTGCAGAAGGGTCTCTAAGCGCCGGTTTTTTGGGACAGCTACGGTTTTTTGCCAATCGTTTCCGGTGAGTTTGGCAGTGCAGTCGGGCACCCAACCGGCGGCAATTCTCCGGCATTTCCAATTCCGACCCCGCCACATTACGCTTGCATCGAGTTCACGTTTCTGCTGGGTCTTCTATGCAAACGCACCATCCCGACTTCATGGTTTTCACTGGCAATGCCAACCCGAGCATGGCCATCCAGATCGCTGAGCATCTCGGCATTTCACTTGGCGCGGCACATGTCGGGCGATTTTCCGACGGTGAAGTCACGGTGGAAATCCAGCAAAACGTCCGGGCTCGCGACGTCTTCGTGGTTCAGTCCACTTGCGCACCGACCAACGACAACCTGATGGAATTGCTGATCATGGTCGATGCGCTCAAACGCGCGTCGGCAGAGCGCATTTCCGCCGTCATCCCGTATTTTGGCTATGCACGCCAGGACCGACGACCGCGTTCGGCCCGCGTACCCATTACAGCCAAGGTTGTCGCCAACATGCTGCAGGCCGTGGGGGTGTCGCGGGTTCTCACCATGGATCTGCATGCAGACCAGATTCAGGGTTTTTTCGACATTCCGGTTGACAACATCTACGCCTCGCCGGTGCTGTTGGGTGATCTTCGGTTGAAGAACTACACCGACCTGATGGTCGTCTCGCCCGATGTCGGCGGCGTGGTCCGCGCACGCGCTCTAGCCAAGCAGCTTGGCTGCGATATGGCCATCATCGACAAACGTCGGCCCAAGGCCAACGTCTCGGAGGTGATGCACGTGATTGGCGACATCGACGGTCGCAACTGCGTGGTCATGGACGACATGATCGACACCGCCGGCACCTTGCTGAAGGCGGCTGAGGTACTGAAGGAACGCGGGGCCAAAAAAGTCTATGCGTATTGCACCCACGCCGTGTTCTCCGGTCCGGCGCTTGAGCGCATCGCCGAGGGCAAGGCGCTCGACGAGGTGGTGATCACCAACACCATTCCGATGAGTTCGTCTGCCCAGAGTTGCAAAAAAATACGCCAGCTTTCCGTCGCACCGCTGATTGCCGAAACCATTCAGCGCATTGCCAACGGCGAGTCGGTCATGAGTTTGTTTTCGGAGCAGGACAACTTGTTTTAAAGATCTTGCACTGAAGCAAAAGCGGCTGCTGAACAGATCGGTTCAGCAGTCTTTTGAAGTCCGGGCGAACTGGTCGCGGTCCGCCCCTCAAGGAGAAATACCATGAAATTCGTCGCTTTTGAGCGCGCCAAGCAGGGCACGGGTGCGAGCCGCCGTCTCCGCGTTTCGGGCCGTACGCCCGGTATTGTTTACGGTGGCACCGGTGAACCGATCCTGATCGAGCTTGACCATAACGCGCTGTGGCATGCCATCAAGAAGGAAGCCTTCCATGCGTCCATTCTCGAGATGGAACTGGCCGGGAAAGAGCAAAAAGTGCTGCTGCGCGATTTGCAGATGCATCCGTACAAGCAGCAGGTTTTGCACATCGATTTTCAGCGCGTCGAGGCGCGCACCCGCCTGACGATGAAAGTACCGCTGCATTACAGCGGCGAGGAAGAGTCCCCGGCAGTCAAGACCGAGAACTGCCTGGTCAACCACGTGATGACCGATTTGACGGTGTCGTGCTTCCCGGCCGACGTCCCCGAATTCATCAACGTTGACCTGAGCGGGCTGAAAAAAGGCGCGCCGCTGCACCTGAAAGACATCAAGCTGCCAAAACGCGTGAAGTTTGTCGCCAAGGGCCAAGACAACCCGGTTCTGGTGTCGGTGTCGGCAATTGTCGAAGAGGTCGATCCGGCTGCGGCTGAAGGCGCCGACGCGCCTGCTGCCGACGGAAAAGAGGCCAAGGGCGGTGCCAAGTCGGGCGCCAAGGCCGGTGCAAAACCAGCGGCCAAAGCAGCCGCCGGTGCGCCTGCTGCCAAGACGCCAGCCAAGCCGGCCGCCAAGAAATAATTCAAAGCGTTTTTTAGTGCCTGAGAAGGCCCTCCGGCTCTTGCTCCCAAACAGGATCAGGGGCCGTTTTTTTTGGGCCGACGGTTTGCGAACGCCAGTTTTCTGGTGCCGCTCGCCGCGATGCGTTGATAATTTCTGGCATCACTCAGCCATGCGGCTTGCTGCCCCTCTGTTCCACCAAATTCCAGATGATCAAGCTGTTTGTCGGCCTGGGCAACCCAGGCACTGAATATGAGGCTACCCGGCACAACGCCGGGTTCTGGTGGATCGATGCGCTGTCCCGTGAGCTCAAGGCGCCACTGGCACTCGACAAAACTTGCTTCGGACAAGTTGCACGACTCAGCATCGGTGGTCACAGCGTGTGGCTGCTCAAGCCACTGACGTTCATGAATCTTTCGGGAAAGTCGGTCGGCGCACTGGCGCGATTTTTCAAGATTGCGCCGGAGGAAATCCTGGTCGCTCATGACGAGCTTGACATCGTTCCCGGTCAGGTGAAGCTCAAGTTCGGCGGCAGCCATGCCGGCCACAACGGTCTGCGCGACCTTCATGCACAGCTTGGCACCGGCGACTATTGGCGGTTGCGTCTGGGCATCGGCCACCCCGGCGTCAAAGCCGAGGTCATCAACTGGGTGCTGAAAAAACCCTCGCCCGAGCATCGCAGCGCTATCGACGACTGCATTGATCGCTGCCTTAAAGCGATACCCGACCTGCTGAGTGGCCACATCGAAAAAGCCACGATGACGATTCACACCAGTCAGCCGCCAAGGGTAAAACCACCTCGGAAAATGGATGTGGAAGACTGAAGCCCAATCGCGCTTCAAGCCCGGGCTGGATGCGCCCAGCGGCGCTGCGGCACTCGCCTGAGCCACTTTATGTCGCTATACATTCAGTAGCTGCTTACGCCCGTTTTGCTTGGCATATCGGCCGATTTATGCATGAAGTCAGCCGATTTTTCAGGGCCAACTGTGTTTGCCCAATTCGATACTTCAGTCCGAACGATGGGTAGGCGCAACCAAAATGAGGGGCTTAGCCCGAACGGTGCGAGCTCAGCCCGGCTGCTTCACAATCAAGCTTCAACGCACCCCACGCGCTTCGACGATCGGTATCACCTTCTGCAGCCGCTGGTAGCGCTCCCACAGGGTGTCGCGGCTTTCGACGCGGTTCGGATTAACCGGAATGCAGGCCACCGGACACACCTGAACGCATTGCGGCTCGTCAAAATGGCCGACGCATTCGGTGCACTTGTGCGGGTCGATCTGGTAAATCTCCGGGCCCATGAAGATCGCCTCGTTCGGGCATTCGGGCTCGCAGACATCGCAGTTAATGCACTCGTCGGTGATCAGCAGAGCCATAGACTAACCGCCCTTGCCTGCCGCAGCATGGGCGGCTTTGAGTGCGGTGGCAATTTGGGGGTTGACCATCTGCGCCACATCGCCACCGAGCTTGCTGATCTCGCGCACCAACGTGCTGCTGATGCATTGCACGTTCGCATCGGGCAGCATGAAAACGGTCTCTATCCCGGGCTGCAGCTTGCGGTTCATTGCAGCCATCTGCGACTCATAGTCGAAATCGGTCAGGTTGCGAATGCCGCGCACCACCAGACTTGCGTTGTGTGCGCGGCAAAAATCCATGATGAGGCCGTCGAAGGACAGCACTTCGATGTTGGGCAGCCTAGCGCAGGCCTGGCGCACCTGCCCGACACGGTTGTCGAGCGTGAACAGCGTCTTTTTATGGTGGGCCATGGCGACCGCAATGACAAGCCGGTCGAACAGGCCGGCGGCGCGCCGCACCAGGTCTTCGTGGCCCCGGGTAAACGGGTCGAAGGTGCCGGAATACACGGCGATTCGGGAAGGCGTAACGGGGCGGTCGGCCATGACCTGATTATGCCTTTGCAAAGTTTTCGAGGCGGTCGCCGCGTCTGGCAATCGAGCACCGTCGGAACCGCCGGCACTGCGGCCGCGCAATCCAGACCGGCTTCAGCCGCGCGTCAGCAGATGAAAATGCACCGCCCCGGCCTTGCCGCTGCGGTGTAACTGCAAGCCGAGCGCCTGCAGCTCGTCGGCCGACCAGGCACGCGGTGCTTCGAGGTAGATCAGCCCGGAGCCCGCTAGCGCCAGCGCTGCCGCCTGCAAGGCGCTCAGGTACAGATCGGACTCGAAAGGCGGGTCAAGCAGCACCAGCTGCATGCTGCCCGGGTTCAGCCGGCGGAGCGCGCTCAAGCCGTCGCCGCGCTCGACGCGCACCGCATCGGCCTTGAGCTTGTCTTTGAAGGCTTTCAGTTGCAAGACCAGGCCGGCCTCCTGTTCGACCATCAACACTTCTGCGGCACCGCGCGAGGCAGCTTCGAAACCAAGCGCGCCGGTGCCGGCAAAGACGTCGGCGCAGTGCCAGCCGCTTAAATCCTGGCCGAGCCAGTTGAACAGGGTCTCGCGGACGCGGTCGGGGGTCGGGCGCAGCCCCGGCTTCTCCAGCACCGGCAGCTTGGTGCGCTTGTACAGCCCGCCGATGATGCGGATTTCGCCCGGCAGCTTGCCGTGCTTTTTGCCTTTTGGCAGCGCCGGGGAGCGTGCTCCGGCTTTCGCCGCAGGCTTGGCCACAGCCACTACCGAAGTGGTGGCCGCGGCTTTATCGGGCCGATCGCGCCTGGCCGGTTTGGCAGGCAGCATTCTCATCATGATGCGGCTCCCAGCACGACCGTCACCATTTTTTCGGGTTGCAGCTTGCGCGCAAACGCGGCCTTGATGTCGGCCAGCGTGACCTGCTCGACGGCTTGCGTCCAGGTGTCGAGGTAGGTTAGTGGCAGGTCGCTCCAGGCGATGAAGGCGATGTTGTCGAGCAGCTTGCGGTTGCTGTCCAGGCGCAGCGCAAAGCCGCCAATCAGGTTGTCCTTGGCGGCCTGCAGCTCAGTCCCGGTCGGCCCGCTGGCCACAAAATCGGCCAGCACCTTGCGCGACACCTCCAGCGCCTGCGCGGCTTGGTCGGGCCGGGTCGCCAGACTCAGCGTGAAGCTGCCAGCATGCAGACCCGGCGAGAAATAGCTGGACACGCCGTACGTCAACCCGCGCTTTTCGCGCACCTCGCTGGTCAGGCGCGAGACGAAACCGCCGCCGCCCAAAATGTAATTGCCGACGAACAGCGGGAAGTGATCGGGGTCGTTGCGTTTGTAGCCGGGCTGGCCGATCAGCACCTGGGCCTGGGCCGAATTGAAGGCGATGCGCCGGTCTTGCGGCTGCGTCAGCGGCGCAACTTCGGCAACGGCGGCCAGCGGCGGCAAGTCCGCGCAGGGCTTTTGCGGCAGGCGGGCGAGCAGCCGGGTCACCATCGCGTCGGCCTGGGCCCGGTTGACCGCGCCGACGATGCTGACCCTGGCCCGGCAGGCGACGACGCCGGCGGCATGCGTGCGCTGCATGTCGGCCACGCTGATGCGCTCCAGGGTGGCGGCGGTGGTTTCAAAACCATAGGGGTGGTTGCCGTACACCGCCTCGCTGTAGGCGCGCCCGGCC